>DATFCK010000587.1:0-2452 GCA_035253185.1 Chthoniobacterales bacterium
GGAAAGGCGATCGACCGTTTTGAAGTGGCTGGGTGAACCCAACGATTGGTAAGTCATACCGGTTACACAACACTGTTTTGTCAGTAATATGACTCGGTTAGCCATGAAGTTGCTCATTATCAGCGCATGCTCCTCCGTCAATGGACGGCCGGTTCCAACGATTCAGACCGGGCGGGTTCAGCCTTTTTGGATGGCGAAGCAGTAATCGGTTCGCCGACCGTCTGCCGGCGATAAGGTCGCAGATAAAACATCATGAATACCCCGGCCACTACCAGCAGTGAACCGATCCACTTTAACGACCAACCCGGATCACGCAGTATTTGAACCGTGCTTTGGTTGAGATTCTCCGGGTTCCATGACGCCTGAGAAATCTTGTAAGTCAGTCCTGTCCACGGTCGCCACCAGTCGGTGGGATAGCTGAATGGGTTATTCATCCAGCAGGACCCGACCGCGCTGTTCCCATCCGGAGTTGAAATCTTGAGTGTGCTTTTGAACCCGGCTGGACTGTCATTACCCTCGTTACGTTTCACCTCAAAATCGAGGAGTTCGAGACCGATCGGCAGCGGCAGCTGACGGAATCCGTAGGCGACCATTACCGGGTTGGGTTTGGTCGGCATACGAATCTGCCACCCGGCCGGAACCCACTGTTCCATCTTTTCTCCGTTTTGATCCAACTGAACGCGAATGCCGTCCGGCATTTCTTTGATCGGCGCAGTGGGGTCGGCTTTGACCGGATTAAACTCCATCCAGTGATCGGCCTGCGGCAGGAATTTGTCGACTACCAGCTGCCAATCGGCCCAGCCGGTCGCGAGCGGTTGATTCAGATCGAGTTTTCCCGATGAAGTACCGTTCTTCCGCGACACCAGCTCATACGTAATCGCGCCGTCGCCGGCCACAAACAAGGTGAGGTGGTTAGGCGCTGCCTCTCCCTCGGCCGGCATGGTGGGAGGTCCGCCAGTGGTGGACATTTCCTTTTCGGCGCCATGCGATTTTTCGGGTTGCGGTGCAGCCGCAATGCCTTTTCCATGAACGGTAACGAGTACGGCGGGATTGTTAGGCTGATCCGATATCGAACCGGGCTTCCCTTCGTCGATGCGGAAATCCGGCCAATAATCGTCGATCCTTAACGACATTGCAGAATCACCGATAGGGGTGTCGCGCCCAAGAAATTGGGCCACATCGAAATCGAATTCCTTTCCCCCTAACGATACCAGGACCCGGCCCTTGTTCCCGCCGGTTGGATTCTCGAGCTTTATCTTGACCCCGGTTGCGCCGCCTTTTATTACGCGACCGATCTGTTCGTCGGGCGCCTTGCTGAAGGCGAAGATCGCTTCCTCCAAATCAGTCGCGGTTTTTTCGGCCGCGGCGGACGGCGCGCTTTTTTCGCCTGACGGCGCCGGCGCGCTGCCTCGCTTGAGTTCAATATTCGCCAGGCCCATGGAAAATCGCGCGTGCTCGGGCGAATCGGTCAACAACCAGCTTTCCAAACGCTGATTCATCATCGCGGTAGTTATGCTGAAGTGCAGCGCAGGCGCGCCGCCGGTGGTAACGGGCCGCGGATTTAATCGCGCTTCCAGAGCCGGCGCGTAATCGACGATGCTGAGCCGCGCACCGTTTGCGAGCGATCCCAGGTTTCGCGGCTTGTCCGGTCGCGGCGGATGGTGAATGAATTCAGCCGGATATCCCTTGATGATGCCGTCGGAGTCATGAATACGAAGCTGGCGCTCGTCGATTAGCAATCGGTTGGTGGGAGAATCGCCCTTGAACAGCGTGATCGAACCTTCCGTGCCAAAAATGCGGCCGATCAGCGACCCAGCAAGCAGAGTGATGATCCCGAGGTGCGTGACCAGGAATGCGACGTGATGTTTTCGCCACGGCCAGCGCGATAATGCGGAAACGGCCAGATTTGCGGCCAGTAAGGTGAGCCAGATATTGAACCAGGGAGCGCCGTATACGTAGGCTCGCGCGACCTTCGCGTCGAAGCTGGATTCATAGATTGTTCCGGTGATAGCGGCGATGATCAGCACCGCCAGCAGAACCACCGCTAATTTGAGCGAGGCGAAAAATCCGGCGACTGGGTGTCGCAGCCAGGCCGGGCCCGGTGGTCTGTTGGAATTCGCCATGAACGGCCATTTTCCACGATGAACCGGGGCGGTTCAACTCAACCGCCTGATGGTGGCGTCAGCTGCTGTAGCAGTCCGGCTCGAACCGATGGCACGGGATAGTCGCCGCAGACCTCCCAAACGTGGGGGTGCAGGCCCGCCTCTGGCCATTAGCCGCGACTTTAATGCCGCCAGGCTTTCCAGCGCTTTCGAATAGGTTTCGTGTACGGCCGGATGTCGTTGGTCAGCTTGCTGACGCCGTCCTTGACGGTTTCGGCAGAGCTTTCGGCCCGCTCCTTAATCGATCGGAAAAACGGCCACAGGAATGGTAACGATAGGAAGCTCCAATC
>DATFCK010000588.1:0-2024 GCA_035253185.1 Chthoniobacterales bacterium
ATCGCGGCCTTGCGCGACAGCGGCGCCAAAGGCCTAACGATTGTCGGAAACAACGCCGGAGTGGACGATTTCGGCATGGGCGTTCTGCTCACCACCCGCCAGGTCAAAAAGGTGATGGCGTCGTATGTGGGCGAAAACAAGGAATTCGAGCGCCAGGTGTTGTCCGGCGAACTGGAGCTGGAATTGATCCCACAGGGCACATTGGCGGAGCGATTGCGCGCCGGCGGCGCCGGAATTCCCGGATTTTACACTCGCACCGGATTCGGCACCAAACTCACTGAAAACAAGGAAACAAAAAAATTTGGCGATAAGGAATACGTGCTCGAGCCGGGAATTACGGCCGAAGTTTCGTTAGTCAAAGCCTGGAAAGGCGATACATCCGGCAACCTGATTTATCGAAAGACTTCGCGAAACTTCAATCCGATGATTGCAACCTGCGGCAAGATTTGCGTAGCCGAGGTGGAACAACTGGTTGAAGCGGGCGAACTGGACCCTGATCAGATTCACACACCGGGTATTTTCGTGGATCGCATCATCCAGGGAGCAAAATACGAGAAGCGGATCGAGTTCCGCACTGTCCAGGGTGCAGCGGTAGCGAAGGCTGGATCGACCGTGCGCGATCTGCTGGCCAAGCGCGCCGCCAAAGAATTGCGCGACGGCTATTACGTTAATCTCGGTATTGGTATTCCGACCCTGGTGGCCAACTACATTCCGGAAGGCATGCATGTTACTCTGCAGTCGGAGAATGGCTTGTTAGGTATCGGTCCGTTTCCGAAACCGGGTGAAGAAGATCCCGATTTGATCAACGCCGGTAAGCAAACGATCACCACCATGCCGGGCTCGGCTTTTTTCTCCAGCGCCGATTCGTTCGGGCAAATTCGCGGCGGTCACATTGATCTCGCCATCCTGGGCGCATTCGAAGTGACCGATTCGGGCGACATCGCCAACTGGATGATCCCCGGCAAGATGATCAAAGGCCCGGGCGGTGCGATGGATCTGGTGGCCGGAGTGAAACGGGTAGTCGCAGTCATGGAGCACACCTCCAGGGACGGCAGCCCGAAAATCTTGAAAAAATGCACCCTGCCGATCACGGGCCTGGGAGTGGTGAACCTGATCATCACCGAACTGGCGGTTTTCGAAATTAAAAAGGGAGGCGGCCTGGTCCTGATCGAATTGCAGCCTAACGTCACCATCGATCAGGTGAAAGCCAGGACCGGCGCGCCGTTCGAAGTTGCGCTGAACTCATAACCGGGGCCGATTAATCCGGCGGCCACAGACCGGGCAGGGCACCAGCTCCGAGGAGCTCTGTTGCGGCGATCTATGACCCCGCATCACTTCAATTGCTCCTCGTGCCCGAGGAACGCGAAAATTTCGGTCAGCTTCTGTTTCCCTTAACTGCCACTTCGCCCAGCCGGCGCACCTGATAACCTTTGTTCGCTTTGGCCGCGTTCCTGCCCTGACGACGATACCCGCATTATATTCCGGCAATTTCGTTAGGCATTCGAGCCGGGAAGCAAGATTTACCTCGTCGCCGATGACGATCGAATCGCAGTTCACCGTCGACCACGGCGGCACTCACGCTTGGGATGGTCACCAGCGTCGCCGCTCTCATTTTTTATCAGCGGAAGCGGTTCTCGAAATGTTCCGACTATTCGGCAGGCCTCGCGCACGGCAAGGGCAAGCCTTGTCGCGAAGGCGATGTAAACGGACTCGCTACCGGCCCGGTCTCTATATATAAGGGGCTTCAGATGCGGACCGGGAGCAGACTGAACGCAAGCTATACATTGAAGGAGAACGTTGGCCTCTGATGAGCCGGAAGCCTTCTTTTTTCACTGAACTGAAGCGCCGTAACGTCATTCGCGCGGCTGGACTGTATCTAGTCGCGGCCTGGCTCGTGGTGCAGGTGGCCAGCACCGTGCTGCCGATGTTCGGCGCGCCGGACTGGTTGCCGCGGAGTGTGGTGCTCTTGCTCGGGATCGGTTTTGTTCCAACACTTATCTTCAGCTGGGCATTTGAGCTGACGC
>DATFCK010000589.1:0-2573 GCA_035253185.1 Chthoniobacterales bacterium
CGAGCTCGTCTCGTCCCATTTGTTCTCAGCACCGCAACCGTTCCATTGCGTAGAAGCGGCTCTTCTGTAGCACCGGTCTATGATCGTCGTCGCGTGAAGCCAATGCGTGATTAGTGGGCTCGACAGAGTCTCCCTCCTACGCGCAAGGCTACGGCGCGGCAGGCTGCCCGACCCGCTTTAAGTTCGTCGCCGCTACGATTTGGAAAGACTCTGCGCCTGGTAGCGGCGGTTCACTGAACCGCCATGGCGACTCAGGTAAATCGCCGCGCTCCGCAAAAAAATAATGCGCCGGTCATCCGCTATTGCCGAGGCTACGGCGTGACATGTAGACCTTCTCCGCGCAGCGATTGTTTCTAATTTCGTGCTTCGAATTTCATGCTTCCCGCCTAAATTAGGCGGGTGCGACAGTATCACGATCTTCTTCGACTGGTTCTCGAGCAGGGCGAACGAAGAACGGATCGCACCGGCATCGGAACGATTTCCGTTTTCGGTGCGCAAGCGCGATACGATCTGAGCGCATCCGGCCCGGGATTTCCGGCCCTAACGACCAAGAAACTGCATCTAAAATCGATCATCTACGAGTTGCTGTGGTTTCTGCGAGGCGACACCAACATTCGTTACCTGAACGAGCGCGGGGTTACCATCTGGGATGAATGGGCCGACGAAAACGGCGATCTCGGCCGGGTTTACGGCGCGCAGTGGCGCGATTGGCGCGGAACCAATAATACGCGCGTCGACCAAATCGATAATGTGATTGCGCAAATCAAGTCGGATCCGTTCAGCCGACGATTAATCGTTAGTGCGTGGAACCCGGCGGAGATCGAAACCATGGCGTTGCCTCCATGCCACGTGTTGTTCCAGTTTTACGTCAACGGCGACGCATTGAGCTGTCAGCTTTATCAACGCAGCGCCGACCTGTTTCTCGGGGTGCCGTTCAATATTGCGTCGTACGCGCTCCTAACGATGATGGTGGCGCAGGTGTGCAATCTCACTCCGGGCGATTTCGTTCATACCTTCGGAGATCTGCACCTCTATTTGAATCATCTGGAACAGGCGCGCGAACAGCTCACTCGCGAATTCCGTCCGCTGCCCCGGATGAAAATCAATCCCGCCATTAGCGACATTCACGATTTCCGGTTCGAAGATTTCGAGCTGGTCGGCTACGATCCGCATCCATCGATCAAGGCGCCGATCGCGGTCTAACCTTTTTCGAACAGGCGATCGTAGAGGAAAAGGAGATTGCCGAAAATGTAGGGAACGCTGCTAGCGTCCCGCAGATTGTTAATTGGGAAGCTAACAGCTTCCCCTACAGAATCATTCCGCTGCAGCGGCCGTCGATGACCGCCGAAAACAATCAAACGCACGTGACACATCAAACAGCAGTATTCGTTTCGCACCTAACACTCCTGAATACCTAAACACCGACGGCTGTCTTTTTGGTGCGATTCAATCCTCAATTCTAGCTTGTGTGACTTATTCTGAACATGAGCGGTTCCTCGACCTCGCTCGGAATGACAATCTTGAGTGTTTGGATGCGGCTTCGGGACGCTCGATAGCCTGAGACTTTTCGTTCTATAATGGGTTAATAAGAGGTGTGAGGGCGTTCTGGGGCTCGGTGATCATCTTTTGTTTGGTCGCGACGGTATTTTCGCAGACACAAACTGTTCCCGGCACGCGAGTTGAAATCGATCTGGGCCAGCAGATGGCGTATCTGGTTCGGGGGCGGCAGGTTGTGTTGCAAAGTCCGATTTGCAGCGGGCGGTATGGTCACCTGACGCCAACCGGGAACTTCAAAATCACTCAGAAAGAGAAAAATCATTACTCGAGCCTGTACGGCAAGATTGTCGATGCTCGAGGGAACACGATTGTGGCGGATGCGGATGCCGATATGAAGGTGCCGCGCGGCGGAAAGTTTGTGCCGGCGCCGATGCATTATTTCATGCGGTTTCATGGCGCGACCGGGATGCATGCCGGTTATTTGCCGGGATATCCGGCATCACACGGTTGTGTCCGAATGCCGGAAGAGATGGCAATCGCATTCTTTAGCCGGGTGGAAGTTGGCACGCCGGTGAACGTTTTCGGGCGCACTCCCCGAACCAACTATTACTATCGGTACGGACCACAACCGTTGAATCGCCGGCCTTGGTTAGGCGGCCCGGTTGATCCCCGATACGGCCGTGTGTATCAGGGACGGCCTTATGATCCGCGCGCCAATCCGCGGTATCAACCAGCGCCGTCGCAGTACGTGGATCCTTGGTGGCGTTGAGTGTCAGCCTCGGCAACGGCGGCGGAAGTTCCAAGCACCAAACCCCAAGTTCTAATTGTAATGCGCGCTTACGCGCGATTAGTTTGGCAAACGTAGAAGCGGCGTCTCGCCGCTTTTTTTTCAAGATTACGCGACGGGACGTCGCGTCTACATTACTTTGCCGAGGCGGATTCTCAATCGAGCCTTGGGTATTAGTACTTCGTGCTTCGGACCCGGTGTTGCCGTAGCGTTGCGGGCGTTGCCATGGTTAACGGCATCTCGGTCAATTTGTGATTGATCCTTGAAGTTTCCCTCGTGATTGGGGTTT
>DATFCK010000590.1:0-7481 GCA_035253185.1 Chthoniobacterales bacterium
TCGGTGAACGACCGCCGCTAATTCATTCGGGCGGAAGCTACAAGCACCAAAAGGGCCGCCCTGGTAGCGGCGATTGACCCCAATCGCCATGGCCCATGGCCGTTCGGTGAACGGCCGCTACCGGCACGCCGCACAATTGGCTCGCCATGCACCTTTGCAGTTTGGTGCTTGGGATTTTGGTGATTCCGCCCGTGCTTCCACGCACGAAGGCTGCTGATATCCTCCTGGCCGGTCGGTTGCAAAGCGGGTTAGCAAATCGGACAATGAGGCCGGAACATGCCTCGGCATTTAGAACAGGTCTTAGCTCATGCTGAAAACCAGCTGGGATCGACCGGAGCGCGCCGGCCGACCGAGGTTCTGCCGCTTTACAAGAAGTTTCTGACCATTGAAGAACATCGGCTCCGGCTGCAGCACCAGGCTGGCGGCGGCGGCCGTGAAATCTGTGCCCGGCGCGTGAGTCTGATCGATGTGTTGCTGCGACATGTTTTCAACGCGGCCACCGCTTCTACCCAGGATGTCGACGCAAAAAAGAGAGTTCCGTTCGCGCTGATCGCTCTGGGTGGCTATGGGCGCGGCGAGCTCAACCCGTTCAGCGACGTGGACGTCATGTTTCTGCACGAAGGGAAAGGCGGAAAAGTCCCGGCACAAGTCGAGAAAGTAGTGGAGCAAATTCTTTATTTGCTGTGGGACATCGGTTTCAAAGTGGGCCATTCGACTCGCTCGATCAAAGAAGCGATTGCGGAGGCAAATCGCGACATGCTCACCAAAACCGCCATGCTGGAATCGCGATTCGTGGTTGGCGATCAGCGACTGGCAGATCTGTTCCGGGCGAGGTTTCGCTCGAAATGCGTCGAAGGGCACGAGCGCGAATACGTGGAGATGCGAATGGAGGACCAGGCAGCGCGTCACAGCAAGTTCGGCGACAGCGTTTACATGCAGGAACCGAATGTGAAGAACGGCTGCGGCGGGCTGCGCGATTACCAAAACCTTTTGTGGGTGACGAACTTTAAAGAGGGTGTCCTAACAACTACGCACCTGGTAGGCAAGAACTGGCTCAGTGAATCCGAACGGCGCCGTCTGGAAGCAGCCTACGATTTTCTGCTGCGGGTGCGCACCGACCTGCATTATGCGACGAAACGCGCGACCGAGATTCTTCACTTGAACATGCAGGAGCAGGTCGCACAACGGCTTAACTACACCCAACGGAACGGCCAGCTTCGAAGCGAGGCCTTCATGCGCGATTACTACGAACATAGTCGAAACATCTTCCGGGTAACGGAGCGCATCACCGAACAGTTCGTTGCCGGCAGCGCTACTGATCGAACCCGTTCGCTTTTCAGTTTTCTGCCGTTAATTCGCCCCGATGAAACGCGGCTTGAAAACTTTTTCGTCCGCGGCGGTAAACTCTATGCCGAAGCGAGAGATTTGTTTCAAAGAGACCCGTTGCAAATGATGCGGCTGTTTCAACTCGCGCAGCAGCACAAGCTGGATCTGAGTCCCGACCTTCAGGATCTGCTGAATCGATCCCTGGGCGAGCTCACTCGGACCTATCAATATGCCAAGGCGCCGCGCGAAATTTTCCTGTCCATCCTTTCGCAAAAGGGCCAAGTCGGACGGATTTTGCGGCTCATGCATCGCGTCGATTTCCTCGGTCGTTACCTTCCTGAATTTGGCCAGCTGACCTGTCTTGTTCAGCACGAATTTTTCCACCGTTACACCGCCGACGAGCACACGCTGGTATGCATCGAAAAACTGGACGCCCTTGCTAGTACGGAGGATCAGAAATTCATCGGATACCGGAAACTGTTTGAGGACTTGCAAGACCCGTTAGTCCTTTATCTCGCTCTGTTACTGCATGATACCGGCAAGGCGGTGCGAGCTCGTCCTCACTCCGAAGCAAGCGCGGTCTTTGCCCAACGAGTCGCGTCCCGCCTGCAGTTGACGCCCGAACAACGAAAGTCCCTGATCCTGCTGGTGGATCATCACGTCACCCTTTCCAATATCGCTCAGCAACGAAACCTGGACGACCCCGCAACCGTGGTTGAGCTGGCCAATATTGTGAAGGACCAAAAGAACCTGAATGCCCTCATGCTGCTCACACTGGCGGACGGTCAGGGTACCAGTGCCAGTGGCTGGTCCGATTGGAAAGAGACGCTGGTCTGGCAACTCTACCACGCCACCAGCCAGTACTTGCGCGATCAACAGTCATACTACGAACAATCCAGGATCGAACGCGACACCTTGCAGGCCGAAGTTTCCGGAATTCTGCCCGCCGACTACGCCGACGAGATCGAAGCGCACTTTGAATTCATGCCCGACAGTTATTTCCGCGCTCATGAAGTGCCGGAAATCGTGGATCATCTGAGATTGTTCCGAAAATTTCTGGAGAATTTGATGGCCCCGAATGCACGACCATTCGAGCCCGCGATTCAGTGGGAACCGGTTCCGGAAAAAGGACATACCCGGGTGTCATTCTATACCTGGGACCGGGAGCAGTTACTCGCCCAAATCGCCGGCTCCTTCTCGGTCGTGCCGCTAAACATTCTAAGCGTCGACACCTACGCCCGCACCGATAACACCGTTCTTAATGTGTTCCATGTGTGCGATACCAAAGCGCGGGCTGTCACCGACCCCCGCGATTTTCAGCTGGTGGAAAAAACGCTTCGCAATGCTTTCGAAAAAGAAAACTTCGACTTCCGGGCGCTGATGGAGAAGGCGCGTCGCCAATCATTGCGACGACCCCAGCAGGATGTTGATTTTCCCACCCTCATTGCAATCGACAACAAGGCGCACCCGACCTACACGTTGATTCAGATCCAAACTCGCGATCGAATTGGGCTTCTTTACGATCTCCTCTCCTGCCTGGGAACACAGGGCCTTTACATCGGGCTGTCCCGGGTCAGCACCCAAAACGGCGCAGCCACGGACACCTTTTACGTGACGGATAGCGCAAACCGCACGAAGATCACCGAATCTCAGCGTATCGCCGCCTTGCAGAAAGAATTGCACGCTGCCATGGAAGCTGGAATACCGCGCTGAGAAAGGGAATCACGGGAACCGATTACACGAATTCTAATGAATGCTTTGATCCTTGCCGCCGGCTACGCCACCCGCCTTTATCCACTTACCCTTAACAAGGCGAAACCGCTTTTGCCGATAGGCGGCAAACCGATCATCGAGTGGCTGGTCGACCATCTGATCGAGCTCGAAGAGCTCGAAACTGTTTTCATCGTTACTAACGACAAATTCGCAAAAGATTTTCAGGCCTGGGCGAACGATTACCAGGCCAGACATACGAAGGTTCGATTTAAGATCATTAATGACGGCTCGACCAGTGACGCGGACAAGCTCGGCGCGATTGGCGACATCAACCTGGTCCTGACCCGTGAAAACTTGATGGATACTGACCTGTTAGTGCTGGCGGGAGACAATCTTTTCAGCGAATCGCTTCATGGATTTGTGGAATTTGCACGGAACACCGACGCCACCGTAGCGCTTTACGATGTGGGCGACCTCGAAGCGATCAAGAAGTATGCTTCGGTAACGACCGATTCTGCCGGCGTGATTATTCAGTTCGAAGAAAAACCACAGAAACCTACCGACACGCGCGCAGCCATTGCTCTGTATTATTACTCGCGGCGCGTATTGCCATTGTTCGTTACCTACCTGGCCAGCGGGAATAATCCCGATCAACCGGGCCGATTCCTGCAATGGCTTTATGTCCGGAAGCCGGTGAAAACCTTCGAAATCAAAGGACAATGGTTAGATATCGGCAGCAAAGAGACATTGGAAGCTGCGGATAAAATGTTTTCCGCGCCCGAAGCGGCGCGGAAATGACGAAGCACGAATCGATCAACACGTAGACGCGACCTCTGGTCGCGTAACAAAACTACAAAGCGACGAGACGTCGCTTCTACCCTGCGCACCGATTTAACGATTCAACGGTTCAACGGTTCAACGATCTAACGATCTAACGTGGTGTGCCCTTCCTTCGTCATCCGTCATAGAGGCTTCCCTCTGAATTCGGCGTTCGATTCGTAGACGCGACCTCTGGTCGCGTAACAAAACTACAAAGCGACGAGACGTCGCTTCTACCCTGCGCACCGATTTAACGATTTAACGATTCAACGATTCAACGCCTTAACGTGGCATCGCCGTCATTCCCGAGGCGCATGCGCGTCGCTATTTCAGCCTGCCTTCGTCGAATTCGATGAGATCGAAATACGTCTTGATATCTTTCCGGCCTTCGCCTCCGGATTCTTTTAAAAAATGCATGAAGCGGGCCTTTTTCGCCGCAGTGTCGGGGTGGCGACTAATCATGCTTTGATTCCATTCCTCGATGGCCTCGGCCGAGTGCTTGGCGGCGCGCTCCTCGACCCATTTTAGGATCGCCTGATCATCATCGAGACGATTCACCGCTTCCTCGAATTCGTCCGGGTTCAGTTTGAGGAAACTGAGCAAATGTTTATCGAATCCGACCGTTTTATAATTGTAGCCATTGAGCAATCCCTGCTGATGCAGCCTGGCCTTGTCGATCAGGCGCGGCAGATGAACGTATCCCCCCAATTTTTCGTATGGGCTACGGGGATGCCGTTTACGGATCGCGGCGGCAGAGTGTTGTGTAACCATACCGGTTACATGAAATCAGGTCGCAGGTAACGGTTCCGCGCCCGGCGCCGCCATTCCCGGCCCTGAAGCGGCCGGCGCGGCCGATTGTGGCGAGGGGAGAAGTTCGGCTTGAGTCAGGTCGGCCTGGCCAATCACGAGCTGTCCCGAGAAAATTCCGCCCTTTTCGATGTTGATCGATTTGGCGGTAACGTTGCCTTCGAGCACACCCGTCTTGTGAATGTTTACCGGGCCGGTAGCGATAATTTCGGCGGATATTCTGCCTTTAATATCAATGCTGGCGACGCGGACACGCCTGAAACATTGGACATCGGCCTTGCGTTCGACCGAGACATAGTTAGCCGTGAGCCGGCCTGGAATCTTGCCCACATAGTTGATGGTGGCTGACTCCTCACATTGAAGGTTGCCGCGAAGTTTACCTTCGATCAGGGCTGACTTGCAAACCACGCTGGTGCTGCTGAGGTCGCCCTTGGTAGTTAGGTGCAATTCGCCGCGGGTCCGGATCGATCGGCTGAAACTGGTATTAATTTTATAATCCCGCAGATCGATGTGAGCGCTGCAGCCCGGACAGTTAGTCGAGGTGGCGGCGTCACTGACTTCGTGTTTGCGCTTGCACTCGAAGCAGGCTACGACCCGATTGCGTTGCTGGTTGAACAGACCGTGGATCTTGCCGCCAAAGCCTTCCCGCGCCGGCGCCGGCTCGTTAGGCGCAGTCGAGGCAGGCTTGGGAACTACCTTGGGCGCTCCAGGCGAAAAGGAGCGGCCGCACTGGCGGCACATGGTGGTTTTGGCCGCCGCATACTCCATCTGCTTGAAGCCACAGTGTGGACATTCCACACTGACCTTAGCAGGCGACGGTTTGGCCACTGGCTAGCCTGGGGAGAAACTTCCTTTCCGGTTAGGCGCGCGCGGCGAACGCAGGCTTAGCCGATTCGTCGTTACGCAGGATCTCCGGCCGATTCGACGAAGATTTTGACGCGGTTACACTCATTCCGCTGGTCACTTCGGATTTACCGATGAAGGTTGCGCCTTCCTCGATCACCAATCGAGCAGCCTTGAGATCGCCTTGCAGGGTGCATTTTGATTTCAATTCACACCGCTCGTTTACCGTGATGTTTCCGTGAACCTTGCCGAAAACTACAATCGATTTGGTCTTGATTTCACCGCGGATGTCGGCGTTTTCACCAATCGTCAGCACCCCTTCGGAATTGATTTCGCCTTCGACTTTGCCGTCGATCAGAAGCTCCTTCTGAAATTTGATGGAGCCTTTGATCTCGACGTCACTCGAGAGGATGTCTTTGCCAGAATGTTCAGCCATATATTTTTGGTGCTCGGTTGTTGATGGTGTTCTTGGTTGCTCGCCGGAAACAGGTCGGTTGGTGTCATCTGAACCCGATGTCAACGATCCTTCGCCGATCGACGACATGGGCTTTTGCGGGATGAATTTTTTCAACACGACGTATTATTGTAGGCCTCCAACCCCCTGTCAACGGATTCTCCTGCCCTGTAAGCAAGTTTTTCACCATTTATTGGTAACTTCGAAAATTTTTGCCGTTCCATTTTGCGCTGACAACCTAAGGAACGCCGGCGCTTGCGTGGCTCGATAGTCTAAAACCTCCGCCATGCACTGATTTGAAGCCGCGCGACCAAGGATAAGCACCGAGGTCTTTTCCACTCTTTCCGCATCGTAAGCGATCACCCTACGTACACCCCGTCGCTGCAACAGCTCACCGGCGGCATTCGCCTCGGTTTCGAGATAAAATCGGGCGGTGTCGGCGATTCCAGGAAGACTTTCGTGGGAACTGCCGGCCACGCCCGGCTGGCCGGACCAGTAGGCGATGGCGGGTGACAGCCACCATGGAGCCACAAACGGCAGGCGGTCGCCGGAAATCAATTCGATCGCCAGCGCCCTTAGTTCGACGGCCTCATGTCGTTGCTCAAACCTCTGTTCGGCCGTGGCCGGATCGGGCCAGATCTTCCGGTCCCATTCCGCCAACACCGGCCAGAGCGACAGGACGAAGACAGCCCAGGCTGCAGAGCGCCACGGAATGTAGTTCAGCAAAAACGGAATGCTCAGCACGAAGATTAACGCCAGGAAATATCCCCAGCGTGCCTGCCACATGGTTAGGAAAAATAGCGCGATGAGCAGAATCACCGCCGGCGGCGGAAATCCAGCCGCCCTGTTTTTCCGCACGATTAACCATCCCAATAGAAACGGCACAACCACGACCAGCCAGCCTAACCAGGTTAGCCAGATCCCGCTGAACAACCGCACTGGACTCAGTTCGCCTATCGAACGCGACCAATTCACAAACAGCGGGTCGTTAACGAATATTGCGAGGGACGGAATCCTGCGCTCGATTAATAACGCGACGCCGACAACCGCGAGAAATACATACCAGCCGATGCGACGATGCGGCGCTGTGAAAAGATCCCTGCCGACATTAGTTATGCTAAAACCGGCCGATTCGGATGATTTATTTTCCGGCCGAGTGTCAGTTGCGAAATATGGCATGGTCGCGAACCCGATTAACGACAGAACCAGAAGCACCAGCGGTTCATACATGGAGACCCAGAGTGCCAGGCCCCAGGCTAACCCGCTAACGACGCTCCATCGCCGGTCGCGCGATCTGATCACCGTCCAGTCCGCGCAAATAGCCACCATGATCAATAGTATGAGAAGTGACTGATGGTCCGGCCGGCCGAGAATTGTTCCGTGCACCAGAATCGGACTGATGGCGAACAGGATCAGCGCGGCCCAACGAAATCGGATCTGCATTCGCCATGTCCACCAGCACAGAAATGTGCCGGCGGCCATCGCCAGCACCGGGGATATTAATGCGCCGGCCAGGTCG
>DATFCK010000591.1:0-25307 GCA_035253185.1 Chthoniobacterales bacterium
ACCGCAGTTCAGCAGGTCCAGTACCTCAGCAATAGTGGACAAAAACGAGGCACAGCAGGATCGGGAGCAGCGATTACCGGTAACCAGCGTTCACCCGTTTTCAGCGAGCTTTACCGAACCGGAGTCGGAAGGCGGCGTTGCTTTCGCCAAATTGCCGGTGCGGGTCCATTCCAGCGCGGCCCCAACCAACGCACTCGAAAGCAAGAGACTAAAGATGGCAAAAGAAATGGCAATCGCGCGATCAGGTCCGATGCCGACCAGGGCGAGCGCGCCGGCAAAAGAACCTTCGCGCAGTCCGATTCCTCCTATGGTAAACGGCAACACCACCGCAATGGAGACGATCCCGAAAATCCAGCACCAGTCGGCAAAGGGCACCGCTACCCCAAGTGCGTAACCGATTCGGTAATTGATCAAAACCGCAATGAGCTGAAAGACGGCACCGACTGCGATGCTGCCGACAAGAACGAACGGACGCCCAGCGTAAGATCGCCAGGCGCGCAACACGTTGTGCAGTTGCGCGGCAAGGCGGCGGCAGCGCGGACCACGTTGTTCCAGCCTAACGAGAAGGCGTATCCATAGCCGGGATTGAAATACAAACAATGTCGCGACCAGCAAGCCCGTTATCAGGCTGAGGTTTAGCAAAATGTGGCTGCGCCCTGGGACGGAAGAAACACTCAGTCCGGCCAGCGACACCAGAATCAAACCCACCAATCCGGTAAGCCGATCGAGCGCGACCGAGGCGGCTATACGTTCGGCGTCGGCGCGACCTTTACCCAGACGATACGCTTTCACCGCTTCACCCGCGATCTGCCCTGGGAGAAGAAGGCTGTAGAACTGGGCAATGAAATTGAGCTTTAGCAAAGTCGCCAGCGGTTGTTCCGGGAGAAGCAATTTCCATTTAACTGCCGCGATTCCCGCCGCAGTAATAAAGAGCACAAAAGCGAGTAGCCACTCGGGGTAACTCAGTCGTTGCAGGACAGCGGCGATCGCGGCGACATCGGTACGCCAGCACAGGATGAGCAACAGCAAGACACTAAGCGCAGCTTTTGCCGCCGTAGACTTAGTCATAAGGGTGTCGTTACGGCGCAATATCGATCATGCTGTTCATGTGCGGTCGATGCACCGCTGGAAAACAAACTCATTGCAGCCGGTCGGCACCTGCGCAGGGATAACCTTCGAGGTGGTGAATCCGAGTGCTTCTACCTCCCGGGTCAATTCCTCGGTGGTGGCGAACTCGTAAGGATAGCCGCCCACCCAATCAATCACATCGTAGTAGAAATCCATTCCACGTTTCTGTTGATGCGGGTCACGCTGCGTGACCATCCATTTAGCTGCGTAAATGATCGGGTAAAACAGAGCGATCAAGGTTCGTTGAATGAAGCGCGGTGCGTGAACGTAAAGCCACTTGACGAACTTCCACATCCGGCTGGACCAATGCCGCGCATAAATCGCAATAACCAGGTGGCCCCCCGGACGGACTAGCGAGGCGGCATTGCGAATCGCACTCCACATGTCGCCGGTGTGATGCAGAACGCCCCACGAATGCACGACGTCGAACGCTTTTTCGCCGGTGACCGCGGTGCGGCGAACTTGTTCGATTACTTTCTCATCGAGGATTGACCCAACAATGACCGGACATTCCCCACCGTTTAATTGCGGGAAATGCCGGCGCGCGTTTGCGGCCAAAACCTCGGCACAGATCGGGTTGATATCGCAGCCAACGGCGCGCGCTCGCAGCGAACGCGCAATTAGCAGACCAAGACCTTGACCAAAACCAATGTCGAGGAATGAGCGGTTCTCCAGCTCGATGCCGTCGAGCAATTGGCGAAAGTGCTGTTCCGCTTGCGCGACCCGCTGACCGGTCAGCGCATTGCGCGAGAAGGCGTCCCAGTTTTCGCCGAAGTTAAATTGGCGGTCGCTCATTTCGCTAATCGGTTAGGCGCGGCAAAGAGATCGACGTAGGCGGCGGCAACGCGCCTCCATGAGAACTCGCGTTCTACCAACTGCCGTCCATTTTGTCCCATCTGCACGGCGCGCGCGCGATCGTCGATCAGTCTGCGCAGGCAGTTCCTGAGCGCTGCATGGTCATCCAAAGAAAAAAGAAATCCGTTCTCGCCGTCTCTCACCAGCACGTTATGGCCGGCAATGCCACTGGCCACCACCGGCTTGGCACAGGCCATCGCTTCCAGGACGGCATTCGGCATACCTTCGTAGAAAGATGGGTTCACGAAGCAGTCGCTTTGCTGATAAAGCCTGCGCAGCTGTTCGCGCTGATTCCACCCGTGCCATTTAACGCTTCCGTTAAGTCCGATACTGTCAGCTTGCTGTTGAAGCTCCGCTCGCAACGGACCATCGCCGACCAGGTGAAGCTCCACTGGAATTGCCGCCGAAGCGCGAAGCGCCGCAAATTCCTCCAGCAGCAACGCGACGTTCTTTTGGGTCTGAAGACGTCCGGTGAACACGATACGGAAGGGCTGATTAGCTATTGCGTTAGCTTGCAGGGCCGGCTGAAAAAATTCGGCATCAACTCCATTGGGAATTACCCGCACTTTCACCGGATCGTTCGCTTCGGAAAGTTCGCGCAGCCCGTTGGCGTTGGCCACGACCGCAGTCGCGTACTTCAAGGCCGCACGCCGGATCGGGCCTAACAATCGATGAACCCACGCGATCTCGGGCACGAGACCGGGCACATCGCCCCCGCGCAAAGAAATGACGTAGGGCATATGGAACAGAACCTTCGCCAGTAATGCAATTGGTCCACAGGGAATGGAAAAGAACGCAATCACGGCATTGGCCCGGCTCGCCTTCATTATCGAGGGAAGAGCAAGCAATGCGGAAACAACGAAACTGGTCATCTCGGCAATCGTGCAGCGATCCGCATAGCGGCGCCTGCATTTCACGCGTCGTACCGTGACGCCCTCTTCGTTTTGGACGGCAGGAAGTTCCCCGTATCGCGCGGTTAGGACGGTCACCTCGTGTCCAAGCTGGCAAAGATTCTTCGCGATCGCCTGCGTGGCGGTCGCCGCCCCGGCGCCGATGGGAGGATATTCGTAATTGATCAGCAGAAACTTCATCGGATGCGGCCGCCGAACTTCCAGGAGTTGCCATTGCGGAAGATGATGTAAGTGCTCTCCGGATCGATTGCGGGATGTTGGAGCCATGATTCAACCGTGCGTCGATCGATGTAGGTGGTCTGGGGAGTGACCAGTTGATCGAATGCGACATGGCGGAAAAAAAGGAAGTCGCGTTGCGCTATCCAGAGACTGTAGTGGTAAAGGGGCGCCGACTTCAGGAACGCCGCGGATCGAAAAGTGCGCAGTAACTTGGCGTAAAAATAGTACGGGATAACGAGCGGCGTAGCGATGAGATACTTCGTTATCCACCAGGGCAAACGCGATGCCACTTTTCGGATTGGATCAACGATATGGCGAATCACCGCATTGCCTTCCCGGGCATAGACCCAACAATGGAACCGGCCGCCAGGCCTGGTATTGGCTATTACGCTGGCGAATCCCTTGGCGGGATCTTTGAGGTGATGAAGCACTCCGATCGAGTAGACAATGTTGTATCCATCGCCCTTGAATGTGGTTAGGTCGCCATTGACGATCTCATAATCGTCGAACTCGGATGCTTCCATGTTTTTTCGGGCCGACGAGACTGACGACCCTAATTCGACACCGAGGAGGTATGCCGGATTCCAGGCCGCCATGTGAACGAGCAGGCTGCCGTTGCCGCAGCCAAGTTCGGCAACTGTCTTGCCGATTACGTCCCGTTCGGTTAAGGGCGCGAACCAGTCTTCAAATTGCGCGCGGGTGTAAACGGAGCCTCCCGGCAGATTATTCCAGGACGTGGCGAATGCTGCCGCGGTTGTTGCGTCGTCGCTCATGCTGCGAGTGGCGCGGTAACTGCGCCGTTCCGATTCGCCCAGTGGTTGAGCACATACGCATTCCAGAGCAATGCGCGCTGGTCAGATTTGCCGGCCCGATGAGCGGCCGCCTTCTGCCGCACGAACTGCGGTCTGGCACCAATGGCTGGGACGCTGCCCGCCGGGATGGCTCCATTCTTGAACCAGGCCCCGATCGGTGAACCAAAACCCTTCTTCGATCGATACAGAACGTCGTTAGGCAAGACCGGCTCCAGTGCGCGCTTGAGAATGTATTTGGTCGTTCCTCGCCGGAGCTTGTAGTTGTTAGGAATACGTCGCACAAAGTCGACCAGATCAATGTCCAGAAATGGCGCCCGCACCTCCAGGCTGTGCATCATGCTGGCCCGGTCGGTTTTCACCAGGATGTCGTCCTGTAAATACAGGTTGGTGTAAAACTGCAGCGTCTTATCGATCAGATTAGGCTGCGAACATTTTTCCCACTGCTCGATCGCCTCGGAATACAGCTCTTCCAGTTGAACCGGTTGCTCAAAAAGCTCGACGATTTCGGAGGCGTCGAGCGGCCCCATCCAGGCGGGCAACCACACTTCGGGCTTATAACTCAAACCGCGGAGCGTTCGTTTTATTTTGAAATCCAGGCTCATATTCGCGTGCGAAACCGGCAGCCGATCAAATAACGCGCGTATACCGCAATGAAGAGGCTGCGGAAAAATTGACTGGTACAGTTTAGCCCGGTTCAGCGCCTTAAACGGATCATACCCGGCAAAAAGCTCGTCACCGCCATCTCCACCTAACGCCACCGTCACATGCTCTCGGGTGAAACTCGACAGCAGATAGGTCGGGAGCAGCGAGCTGTCGCCGAGCGGTTCGTCGAGTTTGGACAGACATTCTTCCAATACGTCGTGGGCCTGATTCAGCGATAACATTTTGGACTTATGATCAGTGCTGAACAATCGTGCTACTCGCAATGCATATTGGGATTCATCGAAAGTCTTCTCATCAAAACCGATACTGAACGTTTTCAACCGGTTAGGCGGAAGATGGCGTGAAGCAAATGCAGTAACCGCAGAGGAATCGATGCCGCCGCTGAGAAAAACCCCCAACGGCACATCCGCCATAAGCCGGCGTTGCACCGACCGATCAAGCAACTCACGGATTTGCTCGCCCCATTCCTGTTCCGGGTTGGCGGGGACCGATTCAAACGGGTCCAGCACGAACTCCCAATACCGATCGACGCGCACTTCGAGGGTCGCGGTGTCGACTGTTAACGAGCAACCTCCGGGCAGTTTCCTAACCGATTCGTAAATCGAAAGCGGGGCGGGAATATAACCATAGGCGAAATATTTTTGCAGCGCCAGTTGCGACAGACCGCGTGAGACCGAAGGATGCGTGATGACGGCAACGAGTTCGGACCCGAAAACGAAGTCCGATCCGGTCGCTGAATAATAGAACGGTTTTTTCCCAAACCGGTCACGGCTGCAAAACAGCTTGCGATTAGCGCGATCATAAATTGTAAAAGCCCACATGCCATTCAGCCGGTTAGGCAGTTTTTTTCCCCACTGTCGATAACCGTGCAGTAATACTTCGCTGTCCGAATGATCGGTTTGGAATCGGTGTCCCCGCTTCTGTAATTCAGCGCGAAGCTCCGCGTGGTTATAGATTTCGCCGTTGAAAGTGAGCGTTAACTCACCGTCAACCGTAGTCATCGGCTGGCGTCCGTCCGCCAAATCAACCACCGCGAGCCGGCGATGACCTAAAAAGACATTGCCGTTGTGCCAAAATCCGCTGCCGTCCGGGCCACGATGGACCAGGGCATTGGTCATCCGTTCCAGGAGATGCAGATCGCCTGAACCTACGAAGCCGGCGATGCCGCACATTTCGCGTCGGTGATGCCGCCTCTGATGTGATCGTGTTCGCTCGGGCGCGCCATCCGAATTGGTTCGGTTGCCCTAACGGTCCGAACCGGGCCGGCACCCAAACTCAAATCGCCTACCGAAACATCGAGCGGAGACAGCAACCTGTCGACGCCCGGAACCGGCGCGATATTTCGTGTCCGGCTAACGAGATAGGTCTCTTTACGCTGCGATTCGTGGTAGGTGCGCGTGATCAGTTCGGCCAGCAGGCCCATGAGGAAACACATGCAGCCGGTAATAAACGCGATTGCGAACAACGTCGGGAGCGGTGTTTCAATGAAACTTTTGCCACCCCAATATTTAAAGTAAATCGATGCCGCGCCCGAGATCCCGCTGATGAGGAAGCTGATCAACCCGGTGGACCCGAAGAGATACATTGGCTTTTGCAGGTAACGGTACAGGAAAGCGAGCACGATGAGATCGAGCACGACTTTGACTAACCTCTCCAGACCGTAATTGGACTTGCCGTGCCGTCGCGGATGATGCGTCACCGGGACTTCGGCAACTTTTCCTCCGTTCCATGCCGCATAGATCGGAATGAAACGGTGCATTTCGCCGTACAACCGGACCTCCCGCAGCGCGGCGCGACGGTAGGCTTTCAGGGTGCACCCGAAATCGTGTAAAGGAACTCCAGACAAGGTGGCGATGAGCCAGTTGGCCACCTTACTCGGCAGCGTCCGACTCAGCGCTGCGTCCTTCCGATTTGCTCGCCATCCGGACACCACGTCGAACCCTTCGTCCAGCTTGGCCAAAAGTTTCGGAATATCAGCCGGGTCATTCTGCATGTCGCCATCCATCGCGACAATGACTTGGCCGCGCGCATGGTTGAACCCCGCCATTAAGGCTGCGGTTTGGCCAAAATTGCGTCCGAAGTGCACGACGCGAACCCGGTTATCGGCAATTTGGTCGAGGCGATCAGCCGTTGAATCCGAACTGCCATCGTTGACGAAAATTACTTCAAAGCTTCGATCCGCGGCGCCCAGAACCGTGTCCAGTGCGGCCAGCAACGGCCCCAGATTTTGGCTCTCATTGAACACTGGAATAACGACCGAAATCTCGGGCGGGTTATCCAAGCCGGAGTTCATATCAGGAGCAAAAGTATCGAAGGCCGGTAAAGCCAAAGGAGAAGGCTGCACAAGCAAACAAACTCGCGAACAGCACATTAAATGCCCGGGTAGGCATCGATTGGCGGTAGCGATAGAGCAGGAACGCGAGCATCGGCAGGATCGGAAACAGGTAGCGACCCTGGGGTTGAAAATCGGAGACCCACGAGTGATAAGCCGAGAGCAGAACCAGACCGAGCGCCAGAAGGAAGGTCGCCCCACAAAACAGCAAATCGCCGCGGGGCAAATGTCGCAATCCGATCCCGAGCGCTATTAGAAACAGCGCATAAAGACCGGCCATGACGCCGTAGTACCAAGGCGGACCCGGCAGACTCATCCAGTGGTAAACTCCACAAAAGCTTTCAAACGTCCTTGCCGGCCATGCGTGGGTCGTGAGCAATCCAAAAAAAGAAACCCCTTGTTTTCGCATCGCGATTTGGGGCGAGCCGGCTCCAGCGGAAATCGCGGACGCTTTGAATTTGGTAGCGGCGAATTTTTCAGCCTGCACCGTCTTCAACCGGGCCAGGTCAAAGCGATTGGCATTTTGCTGGGCAAACCACAACGGCAGGAACAGCGCAGCCGCTGTCCCAACAACGACTAACGACTTACGTATTAACAGCCGCGGCGCCGCCGGGGCCGACCAGACGAATACCTTCCAAATCATTACCAGCAACGCGAACCCAAACAACACGCGATAGTTGTGCTTCACCGTCAAAAGCAGGGCAAAAAATGTCCCTAACGCTATTCCACCTGCGGTCGGCACCCGATCTGGCGCGACCAAATAGCGGCTGATCAGACTGCGTTCATCAGCCAGCAGCGCTACCATCACGAGTGACAAGGCCAGCGCCCAAGCGTCACCATTGACGTAGGAAAAGATGTACCAAACTTGCGGCGTCATCAGCAGTACCGCCGCTGCGAATGAGTTCCGCAGGCGGCTGAGGAGCCAACCGGCGAGCGCCGTGAATAGAACCACATTGAACAACCGGGCCGCTTCCTGCCGGCTCAACGTCCACCACGGCAAAACGGCGATGAATTTGCCCATCGCAAAGTAGGCACTGTCTAAATTCTGGAGATACGAAACGCCATAATGGCTGAAGCTCGGTTCGACCGCCGGATGGTCCAGGGCAGGCGGTAACCAATGCGATACGAAATAATTGGCGCCCTCGAAGTGCAGATATTCGTCCGGATGCGCGTTGAATCGGCTGCGCATTGCCATAAAAAAAATCAGGCCGATGGCGGCCAGGAACGGCAGGCAGCGAATGAGATTCAGCGATCGTAGATTCGCAAGCCATTGGCGACGACGCGCGGCCCAAAAAATACCCGAGCAAATCGCGACTGTGCAACCGAAGAAGGCCACCGCGTCGAGGATCGCGACAACTGAGGCTCGCAGGGAAGCCGCCGGACGCGGTGGAATTTCGAATCCCAACAAAGGAATGCTGGTTCCCGGTAACGACTTCAGAACAAGGCGATCGGTTTCCTTCGCCAGCATCTCGACTTGTTGAACGGCAGAGAAAGCCGCTAACGGAATGTCGGTCTTCCGCCAGGTCGCATGGGGGACCGCCCGCACGCCGGTGATGGCCACAAGTTCGCCGGGCGGCGCCGGCGAAAAAAAGAACCGTGTCGCCTTGGCATCGGCGATATCGAAATAGAGAGTGCTGGTCTGCTCCAGAAAGGAGGAAACATATTTTTGACTAACGAGCGCTTCGCGGGATCCGTCGGGGTGAACGACGATGAGGCCCCGGCGGCGTGGAATTTCCTGTAGAAACGGTTTTGGACTAACGATGTCGAATTCGAGACGGGTACTTTCTCGTGCCGGCCAGGATTGGCTTAACCGGCTGCCGGCAACAATGAGACCGATGAGGGTGGTAAATATGATCGGCCGCAGACGCGGATTCCATCCTCGGCGCGCCGGCGCACGGCGCGAGATCGGCGGGGCTTCTGCCAGGGTGCTAATCATGATCGGGCGCGGCGTTTCAACACGCGTGATTCATACCCACGCGCTTGGCGGCCGGAGCAACAACCGCGCCTCAATCAGAAGATTGTCCCAGCTCCTCGCTCAGTTGCCGGAACTCCCGTTGGCCGGGTTGAAGAGTGGTTGCGCGGGTTGCTTCGCGCTGCGCTCCGCTCTTGTCCCCTTTTGCTAACAGTGTTTTCGCCAACAAGAAATGTGTCTTTGCATTTCGAGGGTCGATCTGCTCCGCTTTTCGCAACCACGGTTCCGCCAAATCGTAGCGCTGTTGATCCAGTGCGATGACCGCCAAATTGTTCAAGGCGCCACGATGGTTGTCGTCGAGCTGCAAGGTTTGCAGATAGAACGACGCGGCGGCGGGTTGATTGCCTTGTTTCAAACGCAAATTACCGAACGCGAAATTGGTTTCGGGATTGGTGGGAACATAACGCCGGGCGAGGGTCAGTTTCTCTTCGGCGAGTGACAAATTATTGCATTCGTAGGCCTGCCAACCGGAATTGTAGGCATCGAGCGCCCACAAGGCCGGGTCACGTTGCGGCCAGCTAACGAAAATCGCGCAAACCAATACCAACATCGCATATCCGACCGCATGAACATATTTTTTGCCTAACAAGTACTGCCATAACATCCACAGGCCGTATGTGGCCAGGATCAGTAATCCTGGCACGATCGGTAACCGGTATCGCTCGGTAATGAATACGCTCAGGAGCGCAATCATATGCAACCCGATCGCCACCGTGATCCATCGCGAAGCCGGAGACTTCCTCCAGGCCAACACCATGCCGGCCAGAGCCAGCGCGGCAACCAGGCCGAAGTACAAACCGGGGAATATCACCCGTTGTTCACGCAAGTTGGTGATGATGCTGAGATCGTCGTATTGGAACGCATTCCAGAAATTGCGGGCCTTGATCAGCACAAGCCGCAGCCACTCCCATGGGTGGCTTGCGATGTAATCGTTAGCCTTGGCCGACCAATATGCGGACACCTCCGCTCGTTTCAGCCGATGACCAGCCGCCGCTTCCGCGCTACTGATTGAATCCTCCAGCATCGCCGCCTGACCAGCGCGCAGACCGGGAGGAAATCGCGGATATCCGTTCGCCGTTGGATTGTTTCCGATCCAAAAGTTCACGCCACCGTGAGCCGACAAAAATGCCGGATCGCGCGCGATCACGTAATTGTGAATCCAACACGGAGCCGTGCCGATGCCGACTCCAAGCAACAGTGCAGCCATTCCCACCCAGACAGCCCGGCCGAAGCGCGCCGGTTTAAAGAAGATTGCCGCCGCAACCAACGGAATGAGAAACAGCACGGTCGCGATGGCCATCGCCGTCACTCCGATAAGTAAACCCAAGGCGAGACATTCCTTCCACGCCGGGGATGACGGCTTTGACGAGAGACGCCATACCACCAACCAAAACACGAAAATGAACCACGCCGTTGGCATCAGCACGATCGAGTAGGCTTGGGCCGGAACGAAGAATGCCCATCCGAGTGCGGCCAAAGCGCCAAAAACTTTGGTCGCCAATTGGCTGCGATGGCCGGGTTGTCTCAGCAAACGAATGGCAAGCAGGTAGATCAGAACCGCTGTGCCGGCGTCGGCTAAGGCTTGAAGGACCGCCGGAATGAATGGGCTGTAGCCGAAAATCCGATAAACCAGCGCCAGGAAGTAAGGATAAAGCGGTAGCCCGTAGAAGGCGGTGTGCAAATCGAATTCTCCCCGCACAATTCGCAAAGCCCATTCGTTGTAAAAATGCATGTCCCCTCGGGCAGGGAGAAATAGCGGAGACCGGGACAGCCGTTCCAGGCAGAGCAGCCGGAAAAGGAGAACGCCCAGGAACAGATAATGGGGAAGCGCCGGGGAAAATTGGCGGAGGCGGCTGATCAATTTCATCGGAAGGTCTGAATTGTTGCCCGGGCTGAACGCCAATTCTGGCGACTCCCGGCTTCGTCGCAGGCCGAACGGGCCGTGGAAGTTGTGGGCCAAAACGGCAATACGGAAACTCTAAAAACCACAATCCATGGCACTAACACTGCTTTAAAAGCCTTACGTCCGCCGAACTGCGGGCTGCAGTCAAACCAAACAAACGAAAGCAATAACATGTTAACCAAACTGAACAAACGCCGCGCGGGCTTCACCCTCGTGGAAATTATGATCGTAGTTGCGATCATTGCCTTGTTGGCCGCAATTGCTGTGCCGGGATTCCTCCGGGCCCGCAAACGCGCTCAGGCCAGCCGTGTTCTGAACGATCTTCGCTTGATCGATTCAGCGGTTGATCAATACGCCATTGAGACCAACAAGACGACCGGTACGACGGTAAACGTCACCGACTGGACCAACTATCTGAAGAAGAACACGACCCTGTGGACCACAGGCAAGGATCTCTTCGGCAATCAGTATGGCAACCAGACGGTCGACAGCTTGCCGAAAGTTCCGTCTTCCACTTGGACGTCGTTATCCGACGTTGCTCCTGCGGAATTCTGGTCTCCCTACGACCATCAGTAAGAATCTCACGATTCATACACCCAGCTACCGGAAGTATGTAGCTGGGTAATGTGTTGTGAACCACGCAAAACCAACGCCGGCAACCGGCCAACACAGCAAAAAAACAAACAAGGAAAATATGTTAACCAAGCTCACCTCAAAACGCGCCGGCGGTTTTACCCTGGTGGAAATCATGATTGTCGTTGCAATCATCGCCCTACTGGCGGCGATTGCCGTTCCCGGATTTTTGCGGGCCCGTAAACGCGCTCAGGCCTCTAAGATTCTGAACGATCTGCGCCTGATCGACGCCGCGGTTGATCAATACGCAATCGAAACGGCCAAGACTACCGGATCCACGGTCAACGTCACCGATTGGACCAACTACCTGAAGAAAGACAGCACGCTGTATACGACGGGCAAAGACATGTTTGGCAACACCTACGGTAACCAGACCGTCGACAGCTTGCCAAAGGTACCCAGTAGCGCCTGGACTGCTCTGTCCGACGTAGCGCCGGCCGAATTCTGGTCGCCTTACGATCACAACTAAGCATAGTTGGCAGGATTTTCGCTCAGCGTCCTTCCGGAAACGGAAGGACGCTTTGTCGTTTTTACGGCTAACCGCCGCGCCTGATGGGTGCGAACCATGACCTCTGACAATCCCACACCGCAAAGCAGGTCAACGCCGCCACCGCGTTTGGTGCCGGGCTGGGTCCAGGCTCAATGGTTCGGCTGCCTGGTTCTGGCATTCATCGGGTTCATCGTTCGCCTCCCGGCGTTACAGGGCGAGCCGGTGTGGGACGATGATTACCTGGTTCGTTCGAATCCTCTGATCAAAAGCCCAATCCTCATTCTCGAGACCTTCCGGCATTATCTGTTTCAAGACACATTTTCAGCTCACTATCGGCCCGTCCAAAACATCTCCTACGCGCTCGATTATCTCATTTGGAACAATAACTTTTACGGATATCACCTAACGAGCCTTCTCTGTCACGTAATCGGAGGCGTTTTGCTTTATCTGCTGTTACCGCACTTGTTCCGGTGCCTGCAGCCAACCCCCGCAATCGAATCGCAGGCCTCGCCTAACCGCTCGAATCATCCCCGCCTGACTGCATTTTTTATCGCGGCCCTCTGGATGGTTCACCCGGTCCACAGCCCGGCGATTGATTACGTTTCCGGACGCGCGGATAGCCTGTCTTTTCTATTTGCCTGCACCGGTTGGCTGCTATTCCTGAAAGGTCGATCCTTCACCAAGCCTGGCGCACGCGCGGCCATGTTTGCGGTCGCGTGGTTCTGCGCCCTGCTGGCAATCTGTTCCCGGGAAAGCGGTCTGATCTGGGTGGCAATCTTTTGCACTTTCACGTTTGTTTTCGACCAGAATATCGCCAGGCGCTTGAAATGGGGCGTATTATCCGGTTGCCTCAGCTTGTTAGGCGCCTACTGGGTGTTGCGGATGCTACCGGGTCCGCCCTCGCTGCCGCAGGATCCGAGCGACGTAACACCGCCGCTTTTCCGAGTCGTGTTGATGCTAAGAGCGCTGGCCGATTACGCGAGGTTGCTGGTGTTCCCGAAAAATCTTCACATGGAACGAACGGTGTATAATCCCAAGGCCTATCAGAGTGAAGCCGGCCGCTGGACTGCCATTGAGCACGAATATCTGTCGATCGCCGGCCTGGTTATCATCGGTACCCTGATCTTTCTTTCGCTGCGACGCGGCCCTGGTCAGCGGCTGCGGCTGTTAGGCACGGCCTGGTTCGCAATTGCATTTCTGCCGATATCGAATCTGATCAATCTGAATGCCACCGTTGCCGAGCACTGGTTGTATCTGCCGAGCGTCGGGCTGTTAATCTTCCTAACTGGCTGCGCCGTCGAGCTGCCGGTTCGATTCCACCGGGCTGCGGCCGCAATTGGATGCATTGCGATTTTCGCCCTGGGGGCACGCAGTGTTTACCGGAGCTCGGACTGGGTATCGAACGAAACGTTTGCCCAGCGGACGCTTCAGGCCGGCGGCACTACCCTTCGGATCGTTCTCCTGCTCGCCCAAGCGCAGGTCGCGCGCGGTGATTACCCTTCGGCCGAACGTCTGCTGCGCCGCGCGGTCGATTTGGCGCCGGACTACCCCATGGCCCGCAACAATTTGGCGGACGCGCTGGCGCGCCAGGGAAAAACAAAGGAAGCAGAAGCGTTGTTTGCCCGGTCCACAACCGCGGCGGTGGTAGACCGAAAGGGATACCCGCGCACGTGGATCGCGGCGCTAAACCTGTCGCAGATTCGTCATAAAGATGGCGACGACGATGCGGGGGCGATCGCGGTGCTGGCCCGGGCCAGGCGCGAATATCCGAACGTGTGGGATTTGATCAGCGCCGAAAGCGAACTGCTGCGCGAGACAGGCAAAACGGAGGCTGCGCTCGATTTAGTGGAGAAGTTTGCTCGCGAGAATTGGTGGCATTATCGGGCGTGGGGCGCTTACGGCCGGTTACTTGCCCAACAAGGCGATGTCGAACGCGCCACCGCGGCGTTGAGCCACGCCAGTTGGCTGGATATTCACGAAACCGCAGCCTTGAATCTCATCGCAGTTATTCGAATGCGGGAAAACAAGCTGACCGACGCCTGGAAAACGCAGCGACGTGCGGTTTCGCGACAACCGGATGAGCCTCGGCAGTATCTGTTGCTCTCGAACATCCTCGACCAAATGGGGCGAACCGATGAGGCGCGCGCGGCACTGGCTGAGGTTTCGCGGTTAAAAGCGCTGGCCGATTCCAAGACCGCGCAAAATTAACGGAGATCGCGCCCCCGCTGGAGGCGTAGCCAGACCGTATAGAAAAAAATAACTGGGCGCCGTTACCGCTGACCGCAGCAGCAACTTCGCCCAGCTAAATCACCAATCGCGCGGTTTCTCTATCGACCGCGACGCGGTTTTCTACCGTAGATGTCGATCGGGTTAACCGTGGTCGGTATTGGCCCGGTGAACCGCTCGCATGGCTGCGGAATGCTGGATCCGATGACGGTATAGCAAATCTTGCGATCAGACCTCATCGGCCGGTCGACTGCTTGCGATGCGTTGCCATCCGCATACACTGACGCGCTAAACGCCATCAAAACACACCCAATTACCCAACTGCGCCTAACAGTTTTCATAGTGATTTAATTGTGCGCTACATTTGCGGTAAGACAAGGGCAATTTCCCTGGGACTATGGACATAAAACCGATCTATTCGGACCACAGAAAATGCTCCAGCCGCAGCTGATTGAGCCGGAGACGCGCCTCTTCACTACGGCTTCCTCCGGTGGCAACAAGCTTTTGGTAAACTTTCGCCGCGGATTCCCAGTTGCCTGCAGTTTCCAACAACCGGGCCGCGTTGAATCCTGCCTTGTAGAACCAGAACAATTCCGGAGCCCGGGCTGGGCGGCCGGGGCTTTCCAGCACCCGGTAAAATGTAGCCAGCGCTCCGCCGGCATCAGCTTTTTTCTCCAGACAAACCCCCTTCTTGAATAAGGCCTGATTGTGCCAGTGACCGGCTTCGGCCGCGTTTCCGGCCAGTTCGTCGTAAGCCTGTATCGCGCGTTCGTAATTCTTCGGGTCACTGGCGCTCAATTCAAAATAGATGTCGCCTTTACCGCACAGTGCCTCGCGTTTTTCTCCGGGCCTGGCGTCATTCTTCAGCACATCCTCGTAAAGGAGCAACGCATCCTGCGGCTTCCCCAGTTTTCGTTCGATCAATGCCTGTTCGTTTCGCGCCGCCCAGCGCAAGTCTCCCTTCATTTGCGCTACCTGTTCGAACAATGTGAGCGCGTGATCGAGCGTATGCGGCGCCATGCTGCCCATGGCCGATTCACCGGCGAAAAACAGCGCTTTTTCAGCCAGCGGTGAGTCAGGATTTTCGCGAGCGAACACCTCGAACTGGGTCTGGGCGTTGGAAAAATCCTGACGCAAATAATAAGCCTCAGCCAGCTTCATTCGAACATCCCCGGTAAACTCGGAGCCTGGCTGCTCCGAAAGAAAGCGCTTGGCCAGATCGATCACTTGATCGCCATTCGCGGCGACGGCGTCTTCGATCCAGATCATCAGATAGTGCCCGCGTTCCTTGGCCGCCGGGGTGGGGTGTGATTCTTCCGCGCGAGCCAGAAGCTTCCGGGCTTCGTCGATCCGCGGCGGATCGCGATGAAAGGCCAGTTCGGCCAATGCTACCAATGCTTCGGAAGCACGCGGGTTTTGCGGAAAATCAGTCAGAAATTTGCGCAGGACATCGGCCGCATCGGGTTGTTGCTGGCGCGCCTTCAACAAGCCTTCCTGCAATCGGAGTTCGGCCCGATCGTCGGGGGTAACACCTGCCGCCTGAGCGGCATCGAACGCCCTGGAAAACCGAGAGCGATCGCCTAACTGCAGCCAGCCTAACGACGCATTGTACAGGGCCGGAACGGTAAATCCGGAACGATTGCGGCCCAGTTGTTCGAACCCGGTCGTGGCCGCCTGATATCGACCCGCGGCATAGTTGGCCCGGGCGGCCAAAAACTCGAAGCGGGCGCGCAGTTCCGGCGGCGGACGCCAGGCCCGAGCTTCTTCGGCGATAGCGATCGTTTCGTTGAAATTGCCGTCGCGCATTTCCATTTCCGCCAGCTCGACTAATCCACCGGCAAGTTCAGGAAGGTTTGCTCGAGAGGTGCGCAAGTCGGACAAAAGCTGATGGGCACGATCTTTGCGACCACCGCGCGATTCGATCCGGGCCAGATACCATTGAGCCAGACCGCGCCGCGGCTGTTGCGGCTCGCGGGTCCACCGTTCCAAATCGGCCCTAACCGGTTTCTTTTCGGCGCGATAAAGTTCATCCAGCTTGGCAAACAGTTGCGGCAAGGCTGTGTCCATCGGGTGATGTTCGATGAACTGTTCCAGAAAATCGTCGCCTGCTTCCGGGGTCTTGAGCTGAACATGGATATCGGCAATGAGACACAATGCGGCGATCATCAGCGGATGAACAACTTCACGCGGCTTTTTGACTAACGGCTCCAGGTAGCCAAGCGCCCGGTCAGGATGATTTTGCGCGAGTTCCAGTCGGCCGCGCAAAAATCGATGCTGTTTGCGCTCGGCCGGAGTTTCCTGGTCGATGCGGTGAAGCACCCGTTGGGCGTTCGGAAGGTCGGCCTTGTCCAAATATAGTGCCGCCAGATGCAACGCCGCGCGAGTCCGCCATTTCTTGTCGGTTAACGACGGGGTCAATTTCCGAATCGCTTCGTCCGGCCGCCCCAGAGCGCGTAACATTTCGGCTGCCGCAAACGCCGCTTCCGACCGCCTCGGGAAACTCTTCTCGCCCGCCACTGTTTCATACAACACTAGCGCTTCCTGCCACTGACCGAGCGCGGCCAGCGCTTGCGCATGCCAGAACTTCTCGAGGGGAGTTCGTGAGAGATCGTTCTGTTTGATTAACGGTATCGCGTCGGCCGGCCGTTTGGCTTCGACCATCGCCTGGACCAGATTTTGCAACACCAGTCGCCGCTGGTCCGGTTTCAAGTTCGTTTTCAGTAAAACTTCCAGCCTAACGACCGCGACTTCAGGAACGCCGTCCTCTACCGGGCGGGTGGCGGTTGCGAGATCGGTGGTAAAATCGGCTCGAGCAATCGTGACCGGCAATATCATGATCGCCGCTAGCGTGACTAACGTCGGCGAAACGCGGTTGTACAATCGAATGCTCAAAAGTGCTTACTTCCGGTCTAACAACTGGCGCAGATATTGGCCGGTATAACTTTCTGTCAGGGTCGCAACTTCTTCGGGCGGCCCAGCGGCCACGATCCGGCCACCCTCTTCGCCCCCCTCCGGGCCAAGGTCGATGATCCAGTCGGCGCATTTTACCATCTCGAGATTGTGCTCGATCACCAGCAAGGTGTTACCCGCCTCACGCAGTTTCATCAGGACTTGCAGCAGCTTTTCAATATCGGCGAAATGTAGCCCGGTCGTAGGCTCGTCCAGTATATATATGGTACGGCCGGTGGCTTTCTTGGCCAGTTCAGTCGCCAGCTTAATCCGTTGGGCCTCTCCGCCGGAGAGCGTGGTCCCGGCCTGACCCAGACGCAGATATCCCAACCCAACATCCAGCAGTGCGACCAGCTTGTCCGAAATCGCCGGAACATTTCGGAAAAAACGCGCCGCTTCATCGACCGTCATATCGAGCACGTCGGCAATGTTTTTGCCCTTGTAGGTGATTTCAAGCGTTTCGCGGTTGTAGCGGCGACCCCGGCATACTTCGCACTCGACATACACGTCTGGCAGAAAATGCATCTCTATTTTGATCAGTCCGCCGCCCTCGCAATTTTCGCACCGGCCGCCTTTCACGTTAAAACTGAACCGGCCCGCGTCGTATCCGCGAACGCGAGCGGCGGGGAGTTGGGCAAACACATCGCGGATAGGCGCGAACGCCCCGGTGTAAGTAACCGGGTTCGATCGCGGCGTCCGGCCGATTGCGCTTTGATCGATCACGATCGCCTTGTCCAGCTGATCAAGCCCGCGCAAAGCGCGGTATTTCCCGGGTTTATCTTTCGAGTTGAAGAAATAGCGGAATAAAGCGCGCCGCAAAATGTCATCCACCAAAGTTGATTTTCCGCTGCCGGACACTCCGGTCACACAAGTGAAACATCCCAGCGGAATCGAGACCGTTATGTTCTTGAGATTGTTTTCGGCTGCGTCCACCACCGTTAGCCAGCCCGACACCTCGGATCGGCGCGCAACCTCGGGATCGATGGTACCCGGATGTTTGCGCTTGCGTGGCACCGCTATGTGAACGCGACCCGACAGGTAATCGGCAGTCAGCGAATTTCGAGCGCGCAGTATTTCGTTGATTGTCCCCTGGGCCACGATTTCGCCTCCGCGCGGTCCGGCCCCGGGACCAAGATCCACAATGTAATCGGCGGCGCGGATCGTTTCCTCGTCGTGCTCCACCACGATCACGGAATTACCGAGATCGCGCAGATTACGAAGCGTGCCTAACAATCGATCGTTATCGCGCTGATGCAGGCCGATGCTCGGCTCATCGAGTACATACAGCACGCCGGCCAAACCAGAACCGATCTGAGTCGCCAGCCGGATCCGCTGCGCCTCACCGCCGGAAAGAGTGCCGCTTTCCCGGTTCAAGGTTAGATAACCGAGACCGACCTGAACCAGGAATCCAAGCCGGGATCGAATTTCCCTAACGACATCCGCCACAATCGTTCGCTGTTGCGGGGACAGCTCGATCTCCTGCATGTAGGCTGCCGCGGCGGCAATGGTCTGCTCACTGAATTGATGAATGTTCAGCTCGCGCTCGTTCCGATCCTTAATTGTGACCGCCAGTATCTCCGGCTTCAGCCGGGCCCCGCCACACGTTTTACATGGCACCCGGCGCATAAATGTGCGGATGCGGTTCCTGGTAAACTCGCTTTCGGTCTCGTTATAAAGGCGCTGCATTTGCGGAACGAGGCCTTCGAACGAACGGCGCAGCTTCTTTTCCTGGCCGTTTGAACCGAAGCTCATCTCAATTTCCTCATTCCCAGTGCCGAAATAGAGGACCTGCTTGAAGCCTTCCGGCAGATCGGCAAAAGGAACGTCTTCGTCCACCTGGAAATGTTTGACTAACGACGCCTGGATATGGCGGTAGTAAGCCTGCATTCGTTTGGTGCCGCGTCGCCATGGAGTGATCGCACCTTCCGCGATCGTTTTCGCTGGATCCGAAATCATCAGATCCGGATCCACCAGCAATTCCGTCCCCAGCCCATGACAAACCGGACAGGCCCCCAGATGACTGTTAAACGAAAAATGTTTTGGAGTGAGTTCGCCTAACGTGAACCCGGTGTCCGCGTTGCCATATTGAGTCGAATACCGGAGTTCTTGCCAACCATCTGCTGCATCCGTTGACCTTGATACGGTGAGCCCGGCCGATTCGGTGTTTGGCGTTCGGCGTTCGGTGTTCGGCGTTTGCTGCAGAACAACGATCCGTCCCTCTCCCCACTTGAGCGCTGTCTCCACCGAATCGGTTAGGCGGACCCGGATTCCGTCGCGTACCACCAGCCGGTCGACCACCGCTTCGATGGTGTGGCGTTCGGTTCGCTTCAATCGAATGGGCTCCGGCCGGCCCAGCTCGAGGACCTCGCCGTCGACCCGAATCCGCACAAAGCCTTCTCGCTTCGTTTTCTCGATAATATCGCGGAACTCGCCGGCCTGATTTTGGATCAGCGGGGCCAGCAGAATGATCCTGGTTTCGGGTGCGAACGCCAGAATTTGATCCACGATCTGTTGCGGGGTCTGCCGGAAGACCGGCTGACCCGTGGCGGGATCATGCGGTTGGCCCACCGCCGAAAACAAAACGCGCAGGTAATCGAAAATTTCGGTGGTGGTGGCAATTGTCGACCGCGGATTGGCGCCGGCGCTGCGTTGTTCGATCGCGATCGCGGGGGAAAGGCCCTCGATGAAGTCGACGTCTGGTTTTTCGAGCCGATCCAGGAACTGCCGGGCGTAAGCCGACAGGCTTTCCACGTACCGGCGCTGGCCCTCCGCGTAGAGGGTGTCGAAGGCCAGCGATGACTTCCCCGAACCGCTTAACCCGGTGATGGCGACCAGCTTCTCCCGCGGTATTTCAACACTGAGATTCTTGAGATTGTGCTGGCGAGCCCCACTAATCTTGATAACTTGCGCAGGCATTTTGACGTGAAATGTCGAACCTTTCAGTCAAGCACAAGCACACCTTTTCTCCACTGAATTTCGGTTGATATGAGTGATACCGCCCGCGAATTAACCACTGAAGATTACGCCGAGCTGCAGAAGAAATTCAGCGAGATCAAGCATTCGGTGAATAACGCGCTCGCGGTCATGATGGCCCTGTCCGAGATGTCCCAGCGGCGGCCGGATTACGCCGAAAAACTCGCGACCACGGTGCTGGCCAAAGCCCCCACGATTGTTTCCAGCCTGCAAGAATTCACCCAGGCCCTTAACGACAAGTTCGGGCCCAGGATCGAAGGCCCGGCCGACGCCTAGTTCGCTTCAAACAGGCTGCGCATGACAGCAGCGCCCCTCAAGAGCATTCTCATCATCGAGGATGAACGCGACGTCATTGATCTGCTCACGTTAAACCTGCGACGTGCCGGCGGTTACCGGATTTCCACCGCTACCGACGGCGTAACCGGATTGCAAAAAGCGCGGGACGAACAACCGGCCTTCATCATTCTCGATCTAATGTTGCCCGGTATTTCCGGTCTCGAACTTTGCAAATTACTCAAGTCGCGTCCGGAAACCCGGGAAATTCCCATCCTGATGCTCACCGCCAGGGCCGAAGAGATTGATCGCATCATGGGATTGGAATTTGGCGCGGACGACTACGTAACCAAACCGTTCAGCCCGCGCGAAGTGATATTACGGATCCAGGCCATCCTGCGACGGCGCGAAGGCGGCACCGTTGACGGCGATATTGTGGCCGGTCCGATTACGATTGATCCGGCCCGCCATCAGGTATCGGTGGACGGCAAGCCGGTTCGCCTAACGAGTATTGAGTTCAAATTATTGCACACACTGATGACCCGGCGGGGACGAGTCCACGCCCGCGATCGCCTGCTTAACGAAGTCTGGGGTTACGAAAGCGTAATCGACACCCGCACCGTGGATACCCATGTGCGGCGGCTCCGCGCCAAGCTTGGCAAATCCGGAGATGCGATCGAGACAGTGCGGAGCTTCGGTTACCGGTTCCGCGAACCCTGATCCGTGATTATTACCTGGGTTTTGAGTGGCGCGGTCGCAGCCGCAATGATTGCCCTCAGTCTGATCGTCTGGCGCAAATGGATCGCGCCGTGGTCCAGCGTGCATGAGTTGATCGGCGACATAAAACGGGGCCGGCGACCGCGGACCTATTTAATACCCGGCGCGGACTCACCGCGGCAGGTGGCGCTGGCTTTGGAATCGGTGTTCGAACGCCAATTCCAGCTCGACCAGCAACTCGCCGAACGAGCTTCCGGCACCGAAACCATCGTCACGGCAATGCAGGAAGGTTTGCTGGTGGTCGATACCAATCAGCGAATTCGCCTGGCCAATCGCGCGTTTCGAGAGCTGTTCCGGCTTCCGAATAAGGTGCCGCATCTGCCGCTGCTCGAAGTATTGCGAAATCCGGAGATCGATCGCCTAACCAAACAGGTTCTGGAGACCGGTCAGCCCCATCGCCGGGAATTTACCATTTCCGATCAGGCTAACGGCGCGCCCCGGTTCATGGAACTGAGCGCTGTTCCCACCGTAAACGACTCTGGTGGACTAACCGGCGCCGCCGTACTTTTCCACGATATTACCCAGCTCAAACAGGCCGACGAAATCCGCCGTGATTTCGTGGCTAATGTTTCACACGAACTGCGGACGCCCCTATCAATCCTGCGCGGATATGTTGAAACGCTGCTGGACGACCCAGAGCTGTCGGCCGGCGAACTGAATCGCATCCTTGAGGTGATGAAGCGCCACTCGGATCGACTAACGGCCCTAACGGATGATTTATTGAGCCTGGCCCGCCTGGAATCCGCTAAAATCGATCTGCATATCGAAGAAGTGGGAGTCAGGGAATTGTTCGCTTCGATCGCTCGCGATTGGGGCAAGAGAATTGCCGAAAAGCGGTTGAGCCTCGATGTCAGCGTCAGCCAATCCGTTTCGGTTATGCGCGCCGATGCCACCCGACTACAGGAAATCCTCTATAACCTGCTGGACAATGCGCTGAAATACTCGCGCGAAGGTGGAACGATTCGCCTCGAAGCAACCCGCCGTGGCCAAGACGTAGTCATCAGTGTCACCGACAACGGCATTGGAATTCCGGAAGCCGATTTGCCGCGGATCTTCGAACGATTCTACCGCGCCGATAAGGCGCGTAGTCGGGAAATGGGCGGTACCGGTCTCGGACTGTCGATTGTGAAACACATCGCGCAGATGCACGGCGGTCGGGTGGAAGCAGAGAGTGTCCTCGGACAAGGCACTACGGTCCGGGTGATTTTACCGGTGCAACCGGCATCCGAAACCGCGCCTGTCACACAAACGTAACATTAATTGAATTGCCCGGTGGGGCGGGCCTTTAGATCGTCCACGGATGGAAGCGGCCGTCTTCGATCCACCCAGAAGCATTGTGGCAAAACCACATCGTATTGCCGGCGCCGCTAGCGAGAATCTGATCAAGGCTTTTTTCGCCAGCAACGCCCTGGTTGCGATCGTCGTTCTCGCCCTCATTACTATTTTCTTGTTCCGTGAAGGCGCCGGATTTTTCGATCAGAACCTGAAAAATATTCGGTTATACCGCCGCGCCGGTTTGGAGTTTGTCGATATTATGCGCGCCCAGTCGCAGGGGTACTCGGCCTTGTCCCGACGACTAAACGATATCCGGGTGCAGGCCCAGGCGACCGCGAGCGCTGGCGCGCTGGAACAGTTCGACGTCTTTGCCGGCCAATTCAGTGATGCGGCTGAGGAATTAAACGGACTCGTTAGCGATACCGGCGACCAGGCGGTGGCATTTCGTGCTTCACTGTTAGGCCAAAAGGCAACGGACGAGGTCGAAAACATCCCGGACACCGCCGCGGCCACCGCCGGGCTGGCCGGATTGCGCGCGGCCGGCGACAAGTTCGACGCGGTCAGTGCCTCGCTGCGCGAGAAGGTTCATGGGCTGCTGAATAATCTCCCCATCGGATTGAACCCGGCGGTGGAACATTCTTTGCAATCGTGGCGAGCGGATGTTAGGCAATTCCTGGATCGGCTACCGGACGCATCGGCGCAACTGCGCGAGTGGGATCCGCACAAGCCGGTACCGGCATATCGCGCGCTAACTGCGTTCCTGTTCGGCACAGAGTGGATCACCGCCAGTTTCTGGCAGGATTGGTACGGCATCATTCCACTTCTGGTTGGGTCGATCATGGTCGCGGTGGTAGCGCTCGTTATCGCCGTGCCGTTTGGCGTGGCCGCAGCGATTTATGTCGGCGAAGTCGCTGCCCGGGGAGAGAAAAGTTTTATCAAACCGTATCTGGAATTTATTGCCGCAATTCCATCGGTCGTCCTTGGTTTTTTCGGTATCGCGGTGGTCGGCCAGGCAGTGCGGGCGCTGTCGCAAACGGCGGTCCTGAGTTGGGTGCCGTTTTTTCCGATCAGCGAACGGCTGAATGTCTTCACTGCCGGATGTCTGCTCGCCTTAATGGCGGTGCCGACCATTTTCACCCTTTCGGAAGACGCGCTGCGAAATGTTCCGCGCGGCTTTAAGGAAGCGTCATACGCGCTGGGAGCCAACCGTCTGCAGACGCTCGGGCGGGTTCTGGTGCCGGCGTCTTTATCCGGGATGGTGTCGGCCGCATTGCTTGGCCTCGGTCGCGTCGTGGGCGAAACGATGGTCGTATTGTTATGCGCCGGGAATCGCATCGCGATTCCTGACTTCACCGAAGGACTCGGCGCATTTTTCCAGCCGGTGCACACCATGACCGGGATCATTGCCCAGGAAATGGGTGAAGTAGTGCGCGGGAGCATTCATTACCGGGCGCTGTTCATGGTTGGCCTGGTGCTCTTCTTGATCACTCTGGTCATCAATTATCTCGCCCAGAAACTGGTGGCTCGTTACCGCATGACAATCGGCTGATATGGTTACTGCTCACGCTCAACAGCGCCGCGGTCGAATCGTCGAACGTCTGGTGTTCTGGACGTTTCGATTGATGACCTACATGGTGCTGGCCGCGGCCACCTATATTTTTGCCGACATCGCGATTAAAGGCGGCCGCACGGTTTTCCAGAGCACCGCCCCTTTCATCAATACCAAGTTTCTGAGTCAGAGTCCGCAAACGCTTTACCTCTTTGATTATCAGGGCACAAAGATGGAGCTGAGCGATCGCGAATTTCGGCAATGGAAAACCACGCATAACGAAGAAGTCGAAGTAACTACGGTGGCTTATTCCGCGGGTGGAATATGGCCATGCGTTGTCGGCACCGCCTTGTTAGTCATCGGGTCGATGGTAATCGCGCTGATCATCGGGATCAGCAGCGCTATCTATCTGAGCGAATATAGCGGCGGTGGGCGCATTATCCGGCTGACTCGGGTCGCTATTCTGAATTTGGCCGGTGTGCCTTCGATTGTGTTCGGCCTGTTCGGGTTTGGGTTGTTTGTGATCTTTTTCGGGTGGAACGTTTCCCTGCTTGCCGGCTGGTTCACTCTTGGCCTGATGGTGTTGCCGGCGATCATCACCGCCAGCGAAGAATCGCTGCGGGCGGTCCCGCAGGGATTGCGCGAAGGCTCGCTCGCACTCGGCGCGACCAAATGGCAGACGATTCGAAAAAACGTGCTGCCTTACGCGTGGCCGGGAATTCTGACGTCCTCGATTCTCGGGATTGCGCGCGTAGCCGGTGAAACCGCGCCCATCATGTTTACAGCCGCCTACGCGCTGCGCGACGAAATGCCGTGGAAGGTGGCGCGCTTCACCGATTTCTTTTTTCAGGGGGTAATGGCGCTTCCCTATCACATCTACGTCGTCAGCTCGAAAATTCCCCAGAACGAGTACACCGAACGTGTCCAGTACGGCAGCGCGCTGGTGTTTCTGATCGTCGTCATGTTCATCGCCCTAACTTCAATTCTACTCAGAGAAAGAACAAGGAGACGCTTATCATGGTAAGCCTGTTAAAGATGCCGGAAACTTTGTCAGAACAACGTTCCCGCCGCGATGGCCAGTCAGGCGAAGAACCGGTCGACGCTTCCATCAGTGTTCAGGAGGTTGATTTCCATTACGGGAGCCACCAGGTCCTGCACGATGTAACCCTCGATATTCCTCGCCGCGCTGTTACCGCGTTCATAGGTCCATCCGGCTGCGGAAAAACGACGCTGCTGCGTTGCATCAATCGTATGAACGATCTGGTGGACAACGCACGGATTACCCGTGGGAAGATCAAGATTGATGGAGTCGATATCAATTCGCCCGAAGTTGATGTCGTGGCACTCCGGCGTCGCGTCGGAATGGT
>DATFCK010000592.1:0-3341 GCA_035253185.1 Chthoniobacterales bacterium
CGCTGATCGGCGGATTCCTGTTCGGCGGCCGCGGGCCGAGCGCCCTGTTCGGGGCGGCGGCCGGCGCGGCGGTGGGCGCCTCGGCTGCCTTCATGCCGTTATACGTTTCTTTGGTACCGCCGGACTTGGATATAACGATTACCAATGTTTCCGCCAGGGAACGGCCCAGACGAGCGAACACCCGCCTGAATCCGTCGGGGTCGGTATTATCGAAAAAGTGAATGGCTAACGGGTCGTTAGCGGTACCGAGTGCGTCGGCAATGAATTGCGGGCCAAGCGCCGAGCCGCCGATTCCAATTAACAGGACATGGCGGAACGGTTTCGCCGTTGGGGATTGAACTTTGCCTGAATGGACATCACCGGCGAAAGCCTTGATTCGGTCATTGGTTTCTTCGATATCGCGGCGTAGTTCAGGAGTTGGCGCCAGGCCGGCATTTCGCAACCAGTAGTGACCGACCATCCGCTTTTCGTCGGGGTTGGCTATCGCTCCTCCTTCGAGTTCCCGCATTGCGGCGAACGCCTTTTCTGCCATCGGGCGCATTCGATCGAAAAAGTCGGCCGGAAAATTCATTCGGCTGATATCGATGGAAAACCCGATATCATCGTACCGAAGAAAATACTGCTGAAATCGCTGCCACAGGGATGAGGACGCCATACCGGCGATTATCTCGAAGCGGGGCCGTTATGTCGCCTCATTTTTTCGGGCAGTTCGGTCGGAGGGACGAGCTCGTCTCGTCCCACTAATTTGCAACGCTGAAATATTCGGCCTTCGAGGCAGCTTGGACATCGCGGATTGCCATAATTTGGAGAACGCGAAGTCATATTTGGGACGAGACAAGCTCGTCCCTCCGGGTCACCGTGCAGCTGCCGGGGAAGGCGCTCTGGCCGGCGCCTGCTTCACCGGCACTTCATCCTGGCCGATCTCGTATTCGGGCTTGGGCACGCCCATCAGCCAATGATCGAACCAGCCGACTATGTGCTGTAATCTTTCGACTCGATGCCACGGCTGTCCCGACCGAGACAGCTCGTGCGATTCGTTAGGAAAGCGCACCATGACGGCCGGTATTTTCCGAAACTTTAACGCTCGGAACATCATTTCTCCGCCGGCAGAAGGCGGGGTGCGATAATCCTCTTCGCCAAGAATAAACATCATCGGGGTTTTGACCTGTTTGATGTAGGTGAGGGGAGAGCGACTCTCAAAATCCTGTTCCTCGTCGAATGGCGGGCCTTTGAACCAGTTAGGCTGGAACAGGGTAAAATCGGCGGTATACCACCAGGCGCTCCAGCTGGCGATATCGCGCTGGGCGACCGCCGCGGCGAATCGATTGGTGTGGCCCACCACCCAGTTCGTTAACAGGCCCCCACCGCTACCGCCGGTAACACCAAGCTTCTTTTCGTCCACGTAACCTTTGCGGATTGTTTCATCCACCCCCGCCATCAGGTCTTTGTAATCATCCCCCGGGTAACGGTACTGAATAACGTTTCCGAACTCCTGACCATAGGTCGTGCTGCCGCGCGGGTTCGGATAAAGTACGACGTATCCTTTCGCGGCCATCCATTGAAACTCGTGTTCGAAGATGTAGCCGTAAGCCGCGTGGGGTCCGCCGTGAATATTAAGGATTAACGGATACTTCTTCGCCGGATCAAAGTTTGGCGGCTTTTGCAGCCAGGCCTGAATCTTCTTGCCGTCGAAACTGGGGTAAGAAATTTCGTCGGGCTCAGTCAGGTTGAGTTTCGAAAACAATTCGTCGTTAACCTTCGTTAACCGTTTGGGGTCGCCGCCGCTGCGATCGATTACGAACAAATCGTTGATCGATGTCGCGGTCGAAACCGAGTACACAATTTTTGATCTGTCAGTCACCGCACGGAATCGAACTACCGCCTGATTGCCACGGGTCAGATCGGTGGGCGTGCCGGTAGCGACGTCGAAGGAGGCGAGGATCGTGCGCCCTTCTTTCCCGTAGACATCGATGATGCTGCGGCCATCCGGACTCCAAAGCGGAACGCTTCCGCCACCGCCCCTTGGCGCGGCATTGTCGCCAAATACGCCGCTGCCAAAATCGAAATCAAACTGGCCAGTGACATTGCGCGGTTTCGCATTCGCGCTAACGTCCACGACCCAAAGGTCAGGCTGGCTGTAGGAATTCACCGGCTTGGTGGTGGCCGCAACGAATGCCAGTTGCTTCCCATCGGGACTCAGCGACAGATCGTCAACCGCCATCTCAAACGTATTCAGCTTGGAGGGCTCGCCGCCGGTTGGACTAACGGCGTAAAGCTCGGTGCGCGGAGTGTCGTAGTACGGCTCATCGACCCGCAATGAAGTAAACAGGATTTGGGCACCGTCCTTCGACCACACCATGTTGCTTTCGTCGAATCGCCCGAATGTAATCTGTTTCGGCTGCGCCTTTTGATCTGCCGACTGCGGTGCCGTTATCACCCATATGTGTTTGGGACGCTTCGGATCGAGATAGCCGTCGTTGTCTTCACGGTTCACCGCCCGCGTGATTACGCGCACATCGCTTTCACGCTCACTTTCCTCCTCTGCCTTTTTTACCGTTGATTCGGCGGCGCCGGACACCGGTTTGGAGGCCGGGCTTGCTCCGCCGCGCGGCGCCGGCGAGGCAGTTGGTGAAGAAGACGCGTTAACCGCTTTCTTTAATTCCTCTTCTTTACGTTTCTTCTTTTCCTGTTTCGCCAGATCGTCCGCATTGGTGATGCTGGTAAACGCAATCAATTTCCCATCGGACGACCACACCGGTTGCGCCGCTCCCTTCGGTAACTCGGTGAATGAAAAAGCGTCACCTCCGCTCATCGGAAGCATGCAAAGTTGCGGTGGCTCCGGTTTGCCGTCCTTCTCAACCGCGCGCAGAAACAAAAGAAATTTGCCATCGGGTGACCACCGCGGCGATGCATCGTGGTCGCCATTCGTCAGCTGGTGCGGCGCCTGATCCCCGGCAGTATCTACGATCCAGAGCGCGGTATTGTATCCGTCCTTCTTCTCGTTAGTCGTAACCCGGACGAACGCCACGCGCGAACCATCCGGCGAGACCTGATGATCACCAATCCAGACAAAGTCGAAGAGATCTCTTTCGGTAATCGCGCGCTTTTCGGCAGCGACGGCTGCCGCAGTAAGCGCGATTACCGAAAGAATGACGAATGCTGAATGACGAAGCACGAAGGAATAATGGAGCATAGAGATGCGAGTGGGTGAATGGTTGGGAAGTAGGTCAGTGAAATGACGTTCGCGTCGCGAAATGACGAATAGCGAATAACCAATTACGAAGGAACAATGAATTGCATGCGTTGCGCCCAAACAGGGGTCTCAATCGCTAGTGGCCTTC
>DATFCK010000593.1:0-5749 GCA_035253185.1 Chthoniobacterales bacterium
GTCACGCAGATCGAGGCCGAAATTGCGACCCTGGCACTGCGTTATAAAGACAGACATCCGAAAATGATGGCGGCACGCGCCGCCGAAGCGGAAGCAAAGGACAAATTGAAACGGGCGGTCGAAACTCAGCCCGCCATTCTACGAAACGCGATCGATCAGGCGCGCGCGACCGAAGCGCATCTTCAGAAAGCGATCGAAGATCAGCAGGGAGCCGTGGTCGCGTTGAACCGGGCGGCAATCGGTTACCAGGAACTTGCGCGGCAGGCGGAAACGGATCGCGCCCTTTACGAAAGCGTTTTGCGCCAGATCAAGGCTATCGACCTTACGAAGGACGTCAAAGCGAATGCCGTTAGCGTCGCTGAACAGGCGGTCGTCCCGCGGATGCCGATTAGTCCGGTGCCGTCGAAAACGATCACGTTAGGCCTGCTTGGTGGTCTTGCCATTGGCCTTGGCCTCGTATTCGGGGTCGACGCGCTCGATCGTTCCATCAAAACGGTGGACGCAGCCGAAGCGCAGCTCGGTTTGCCGGTTCTTGCCGCCGTGCCCGAAACCAAGAGTGGCGATCGAAAAGAGCCAAAACACAAAGACGTCGTTCGCGATGCGGCCAAATATCGAATGGTGGAGCAGGCGCCGGCCGGTCCCATTGCCGAGAGCTTCCGGAATCTTCGCGCTGCGCTTTCCCTGCTCGGTCCGGAATCGGAACGCCGCACCTTTCTGTTTACCAGCGCCTTGCCTAACGAAGGCAAGAGTTTTACTAGCGTTAATTACGCGCTTTCGCTGGCGCAACAGGGTCACAAAGTGTTGTTGGTCGACGGAGACCTGCGGCGCCCCAGCGTTCACAAAGTATTCCGCAATGTCCTCGATCCATCGGAGGACGCACCCGGCATCGTCGATTACCTGATCGGCGCAGTGATTCTGGAGAACGCCGCCCGCCTGGTGGTGAGTTGCGAACCAGAACTCATCGTGACTCCGCGGCTGCGCGGCGGCGCCCCCACCAAAGCCGGCGAACTGTATGTTCTCGCCGGCGGTCAGCGCGCCCCGAACCCGGCGGAATTACTGAGCGACGATTGTTTCAAGATGGTGACCGTCGAAGCCGCCAAGGTATTCGATCGTGTGGTGATCGATAGCGCACCGGTGCTGGCGGTAAGCGACACGTTGCTCATGGTTCCCCACGTCCAAACCACCTGCATAGTCGTTAGGGCTGCCAAAACTCCACGGAACGCGGTGAACCGCGCGCTCACGCTGCTGGCCGCCACTCACGTTAGGCCGGCCGGTGTGGTCCTTAACCGTCTCCCGCGCCGCCGTGGGGCCGGTTACTATTATTATTACGCGTCGCACGGCTACGGCGATGGAGGGACTTACGGTCGCAGCTATGGCAACGACCGCGGCCCGACGTCGGCGAAGTTAAGCTCCAACGGAGCGGACGGTGCGGACGGCTCCGCCTAGCCCGCCATTCATCCGGTTAGCAGTTCCGGGCGCCGGAGAGTCGTGTACGAACGGGCGATCTGGCCCATCATCGTAGCCAGGCGAAGCAGAAATTCCGTCCCCGGCCCGAGCCGTAGGCCGGGCGAAGGCTCGAACCGCAATCCGTAATCGATTTCATTCTAGACCGCCGATCACAACCGTCATCGGGCAGATTTCCCCGGCCCTGCACCCTAGCAGACGACTGTTGGCAGCGAAACGGCACCGGTTATCGGCCGGCGGAAATTGGCCCCAAAAGAGCCGCCAGGTTTTGGAGCGCGGCGCTGCTGCGCCGCTTTGGATAAAAGGCGCGATATCAGCCGCCCGGAGCGCGCCAGCCTCGCCATAACCGCACTTATTCACAGAAAACGAACCTTATTCACAGGTTGTTAGGTGTTTTCTGAGCCACTTCGGAGACGCTATAGCACTCGTTCCATCCGTTAGTCACTGCCATAGAACGAGATCGGAAGCCGGAGTACAGCACAACGGCAAACCCGGCGATTACTTCCAGTTAGCCGATAGGCCGGCCCGGGTTATTCACAAATATGTGCGAGTTATTCACATTGTTAGTCTGGACTCTTGTTAGTCGGCAGGCGTTAGAAAAAAACTGCAAATTTTGCTTGTCGTTAGACAGGGTAATACCCTAAACCGTTGCCAGACCAGATCCTGCCTAACCAGCGACGCATCGCTCGATCGTTACCCCAGAAATACTTTCCATCCAACTCGCCGCCAATCATCGCAATCACAACCCCCTTATGAACAACATTCATCTCACTCCATCTCGCCAAGAACCTCATTGTCATCGCCGCAGCCGTTTTATGGCAGTGCTGGTCTTGATGTGCGCCGGCTGTTCAACTGCATTCGGCCTGGAAGAAGTTCCCACTTTGTACATCCGCTGGGGCCCTGGACCGGACCTTTATGATTCGTTAACCGTTACCGTCAATGTGGCGGTGGATGAGACCACGCCGGACGGCGTTTATTCCATTCGCTCGCAGCAAACAACCAATCCCTCCAATCACTCGGATCATACTTTCACCATCACCGATGGCGTCGCCAGCTCCGGCGCGTTCACCATTGGTAATTATGGATTGTTCAATCCCGGCGTCGGACCCACTGGTATCCTTCTCTGGGTAAAAGATGCGCCAACTAACGCCTACCAGGGTTATACCGAAACCTATAACTATATCGATGGCGGGCTGGAGCCCAGCTATCACGCCCATCAGAACAACGCCCCGGTCCACTACATTGATTCGATGACGTTTCACCTCGATGCATTCGAGTCCGGCGAGGATATCGAGGACATCCAGGCCGTGCCCGAGCCGGCCACCTGGATTATCGGCGCGCTTGCTGCGGCCGCGGCGGCGGCCATGGCGCAACGTCGGCGGCGCCAACAGTCTGGCCGCTGTAGAAGCTAGAAGCTCGAAGCTCGGAGTCGAGGCGGTTGTCATTGGCCCCGTAACCAGGTTTGTGTGGTTATAGTCGTTTCTCCAGATACTCTAGGCCCATGAAAATGGTCTTTGAGGATTTGGATGCTTGGAAGAAAGCGCGCACGCTTGTTAACACCGTTTACGCAATCACACGAAACGCGTCATTAAGGAGCGATTGGGGGCTGTGCGGACAAATCCAGCGAGCGGCAGTATCTATTATGTCGAACATTGCCGAGGGATTTGAGCGGAATCACGCGGCGGAAAAGATGCAGGCGTACAATGTTGCTCGCGGTTCGTGCGGCGAGGTCCGATCACTGTTATATGTCATCGAAGACAACCTTTGGGGAAACCTCGATCTCGGCGCGTGAAGCGCGCGTGTTATTAGCTGATATAGGGTCTCTTACGTCGGGCTTGATCGCCTCAACGCGTAAACGTTTGCTGGCGAAAGCTGGAGCTACTGTGACACTTTTGATTGCAGTAGTTTGGGTAGCGGCTGGATTGTTTTGAATAAAGGCCGCCCAGAAGCGCCGAATTCTAATCGGCCACCGCCGCGTATCAGAACGATTTCTCCCCAACTTCTAGCTTCTAACTCCGAGCTTCGACATCCGGCACGATGTCAGCGCCCCTTCCCGAACAACATCGTGTAGATGGTCTTCAGCACGATCATCGCATCCAGCGTTAACGAGTAGTGCCGGATGTAATACAGATCGTATTTCAACTTTTCCACCGCGTCTTCGTCGCTCTCGCCGTAGGGATAATTGACCTGCGCCCAACCGGTGATGCCCGGTTTCACCAGGTGCCGGAAATGATAGAACGGAATGTACTTCCGGTACCGCTCAGCGCATTGCACCCATTCGGCCCGCGGCCCGATCAGACTGAGCTCACCTTTCAGCACGTTCCAAAGCTGCGGAAGTTCATCGAGCCGCAATTTGCGAAGCCACCGCCCAAGCCGCAACACTCTCGGATCGTTATCGCGGGTGTAAATGTCGTCCAACGCCGGCGCAACCTCGGCTTTTCCCCCGGCGTTGCGAGCTTCGAGCTTCGAGCTTCCAACTTCGGTGTCGGCTTCGCCGCGCACCCGCATCGTCCGAAACTTGTAAATAGTGAAGAGCATCTCATCGCGCCCGACCCGCAACTGCTTGAAAATTACTGGTTGGCCGTTCGTTAGGCGAATCGCGACCCCAATCAAAACCATCAGCGGGAAAGTCAAAACCAGTAACCCAAACGCAGCCACAATATCAAAGATGCGCTTCACGTAATGATAGGGCGAGGTGCGGGCAAGTTGTTGAAACCCGGTCTGCAACGGCCAGAACGGATCCACTGAATGGACCGGAACCCGTTTCCAGTGCGCCTCGTAAAACGACTCGAGTGTGTAAACACGGGTGCGTTGAAATTGGGTCCGAATCAATCGCTCCAAAAGTTCCGGTCCGATATGCCCGATGCCTTCGGCTAAAATAATTCCGCTGTAGCGCTGCGAAGCCTGATTGAGCTTGGACGCCAGATCTCCTTCGATTAGCGGCGAGCCCGGCCCGGCGATGCGTTCCCCTACTCTCTTTTTCTCGACATCCACAAACTCCAGGCGCTGCTGGTTAGGCGAGTTGCGATAAGTTTTGTAGAAGTTCGCAGCGATTTGCCCCGCCCCGATCACCAGAAACGCGCGGTTGGCCGAAGCTTTCGCTACCGTGCCTGACAGTACCCGGCGATAAAAAAGTGAGAGCGGTGTGAACGCTATGAAACTAACGAGCACAGCGCTACGGCTCGGTCGCATCACGTGATCGAATGCCGCGGCCGCATAAATTGCCAGCGCGCTGAGCCCGAGAGCCGCGATCATCGCGATGATATGCTCCGCAGTATAACCGAGACTGCGCATGTCGGTTCGGGAACTGTAACCACCGATGATGAACAGACAGCCCACGATGACCGCTAACTGCAAGCCATCAATAATCGCTAGCTCTAATCCACTCGTGTAGTAAGCGTCGTTGCGAAGAAAAGCTAATCCGGCGTACAGGGCGAACCAGCAAACGATGTCGCAAAAGAAAATCAGTAACGCCGGCGCCCACTCTGCTTCAACAAACCGCGCAAGGCGACCCATGCGCGGCATTTGTTCAAGGGCCAGCGCGATCCGCGTGGTTCGCCGGCCTGCGGAGGGTTGAGGGTTGAGAGTTGAGGGTTGAGAGTCGGTTGCGCTCTGCTCTGCCATTGGACGTTGAGCTACCTGCTCGCGAAAGCTTTCGGAGTTGGACGTTGAGCGTTGGACGTTTGCTTCTGCGCGTTCGATTTCTCTGTCCTCTTCGCCAACGGACGAATCGCGCCGTAGCCTCGGCGAAGGCGGATGTCCTGTCCCTTGGTTCGCTTGCCGCGCCGAAGCCTCGTGCGTAGGCGGATCCTCCGTCCTCTCGCTTTCAGCTACCGCTTTTCCGTTTGGCGTCGCCTCCTCCTCCGCCTTCTCTGTCCGGCCTTCGCGAGCTTCGAACTTCGAGCTCCCAGCTTCGTCGCCCTTCTCTATGGCGGGCGTACCATCATGGGCAAAAGCAGGCGAATGCATCGCGGTCCCGGTTACAAACGAGCCTAAGATATTACAGTAAAATCCGCCCGCCGTGTAGCCTAAATTCCCGCTCCAGGCGGGAATTACGTTATCGGTTGTCGGTTCTGAGTTATCAGGCACAGCAAACCCCGAGCCCGGGTCCGGTGGAGCACGCCCAATAACCGATAACTCGCGGCACCGCCACGCCCCTATCTTCGAGCTTCGAGCTCCGAGCTCCGAGCTTCTAACTCCGAGCTTCTAACTTCTTGCTTTCAATGAGAAGCCGCATCGAAAGCAGAAGTTCCGCGATGGTCCGCTGCGCGACATAAAACCACCC
>DATFCK010000594.1:0-4982 GCA_035253185.1 Chthoniobacterales bacterium
CCAAAGGCACCGTCGCCATGGCGCGAAGGTCGATCGGCCGGTCGGTTGGGCGATGTTAAATTCGGTGCGGTGAAGCCGCTCAATATGAGTTCCCTTGGAACTGATCATCTATCATCGGCCCCCGGAGCGGCCGATCCACCCGAGTGGACTGCATTTATTCTCGCTTTTGAATCATGACTGAGACTCGCACTTTGCAGTTCGAGAGCCCGCGCGCTTTGCAGTCGCTTTTTGCCAACGACGTCAAGCTTCTGAAGACACTGGAAGACTCGTTGGGCGTTAGGGTTACAACTCGCGAAGGCTGGGTCCGTCTGGAGGGCGAACCGGATCAACTGGAGCGGGCACAGCGCGTGTTCGAGCAATTGGAAGAAGCACGGCAGAAGGGAGTCAATATTCAGAAGCATGAATTCAGCTATGCTCTGAACTCAGTGAGCGAAGAACGGCCCGACAATTTGGGAGATTTGGCCTCGACCAAGATCACGACCTCGTCGCGTAAGCCGCCGGTGGTGGCGCGATCGGCCGGCCAGCGGCAGTACGTTGAGGCAATTCACAAACATGACGTCGTTTTCGGCATTGGACCCGCTGGTACCGGGAAGACCTATTTGGCGGTAGCAATGGCAGTAGCGGCACTCAAAAAGGAACAGGTATCACGCATCATCCTGACCCGGCCGGCGGTCGAAGCAGGGGAGGCGCTTGGATTTCTTCCCGGTGATCTCCAGGAGAAAATTACGCCGTATCTCCGGCCACTTTACGATGCGTTACGCGATATGCTTGAGCCGGAAGAGATCGAACGATTGATGGCGCGACAAACAATCGAGATTGCCCCGCTGGCTTACATGCGTGGCCGGACGTTAGGCAATGCTTTCGTTATTCTGGATGAAGCCCAAAACACTACCACCGAGCAGATGTTCATGCTGCTCACGCGTATGGGACCTAATTCCAAATGTGTGGTGACAGGTGATATCACTCAGATTGATCTGCCCGCGAACAAACGATCGGGATTGGTGGAAGCGCTTCAGGCCCTCAAGGCGACCCCCGGCATCGCCATCGTCTATTTCAACGAGCGGGACGTGGTGCGTCACGAGCTGGTTCGTGCGATAATCAGCGCGTACCAACAATTGCGGTCGCCTTCCCCTTCGGCACGGAAGTAACAACTTACCCGGAACTCGATGTTCGACTTTCTCAAACGGAACCAGCTGGTCCGACGCGGATTTGCTTCCAAGAAGGTGCGGCGTCGCCGGACCCGCAACGAACTGTTGCGGAGCCTGGAATTTTCGCCCTACGTCAAAGCATTCATCTTCTTGAGCTTTGCCGGCATCCTGGCCCTGCTGGTGTTCAGCGGTCAGCAACCCGAGCCGACGAAAAATTTCGTAATCGCGTTGCTGGTTCTTGTCACCGCAATCATCCAACTATGGATTAACCAGCCCAAAACCTACGCGCAGAATTCCCGCATTCTGCTGGTGTTTGGGGTCATCTTTTTGCAGCTGGCGGTAACGAAGCTGTTGCTGGTGGTTTGTAACAGCGGCAATTACCGGATTTTCACGCCGCAAATGGGCGGTTTGATCACGCCTTATGCATTTTCGGCCATGGTGCTAAGCGTGCTGCTGGGCCGGCACCACGGCCTTTTCGGCGCGGTATTCGCCAGTTTTTGGAGCAGTGTGCTGTTCGGACCAATCGATGCGCCCATTCTGGTCACCAGTCTGATCAGCGGATTCACGGCGGTGTCGTTAACGTTGCAGGTGCGCCGCCGCAGCAAGCTGATCCGCGCCGGCCTGGGCGTCGGGATAGCCATCTGGGCGTTGTCGTTAACCTTCGGCCTGATCGGGCCGATCAACCTGTTTTCGGTTACCGGTAACGACTGGCGAATGATCGGCCTCCAAAGCGCGTTTGCCATCGGCAACGGAATCGTTACCGCAATGATCGTTGGCGGCGCGCTGCCGATTCTGGAGCACGTGTTCCAGATCACGACCGATATTTCGTGGCTGGAAGCATCGGATTTGAACCATCCGCTGCTACGCCGAATGACCATTGAAGCACCGGGCACTTATCATCACAGCCTGGTGGTGGCGAACCTGGCCGAGGCCGCCGCTGAAGCGATCGGCGCGAATGCTACGCTTTGCCGTGTCTGTTCTTATTTTCATGACGTCGGAAAGCTGGTGAAGCCGGAATATTTTACCGAGAACATGAATTTTGAGCGTAACCCGCACGACGATCTGGCGCCGACGATGAGCGCGCTGATCATCATCGCGCACGTGAAAGAGGGAGTCGATCTCGCCCTCAAACACAAGCTGAATCACCGCATCATCGATATCATCCAGGAACATCACGGCACCTCGCTGGTTTATTACTTTTACCAACGAGCGTTGCAGCAGCAGGAGGATGCCCGTGCCGGCGGCAAAATCATGAACATGCGGGCGGAGGATATTCCGGACGTGCGCGAGGAAAGCTTCCGTTATCCCGGGCCCAAACCGCAAACAAAAGAAAGCGCGATCGTTAGTCTAGCAGATATCGTCGAGAGCGCATCGCGAAGCCTGGAGAAACCAACGCCGCAAAAGATCGAGCAATTGGTTAACGAGTTGATTGAGGAACGTATCGCTGATGGTCAACTGGATGAATGCGATCTCACTCTGGGTGACCTGCGAATCATCGCCGAACGATACCGGTTTACTTTAATGACGATGTTGCACAGCCGCATTGCCTATCCGAAGGGCGAGAGCAAATTCTCCACCCCTCGCGACGAGATGCGGCCGGACGTCATGGCGGCAACGCGAAAGCCGGCGTCAGCTCCGCCGGTCACCGCTGCCTGAGCAGCGGTTTTTGAGAACTGGAGTTAGCTGCGTAACTGATTGCTCCAGCACGTCGATCGCCGACAAATCGCTTCGCGTTACGGTTCAAAACTGCTACATGGGGAACGATGCACAACGCCGAGGGCGAATCAGCACTGCGTCAGCTACGTGATTGGAAGGCGGAGATTGCTGTGGTTCTTGGCTCCGGCCTGAACGCCTTGGTGGCGGAGGCCTCGCCCGAAAGCATCATTCGCTACACCCGTTTCCCCCAGCTGCCCAGTATCACCGTTCCGGGCCATGTCGGGCAGTTTGTTCTTAGCCAGATCGGTGAAAGACGGGTGATTTTCTCGCAGGGGCGGATACATCTGTATGAAGGACGCTCCGCGGCCGAGGTCACCGCGATTGTCCGCCTGCTGGCGGATGTTGGAATCAAAATTCTTATCCTAACCAATGCGGCAGGATCGCTGAATCCTTCGCTGCAACCAGGGCAATGGATGATGATCGAAGACCACATCAATCTGACCGGAACCAGTCCGTTGACCGGTGCGCCGACCTTCATCGACATGACTGAAACGTATTCGCCACGCTTACGGCAGGTGTTCGCGATTATTGCGGCCAAAGAGAAGACCGTATTGCATGAGGGTGTCTACATCGGCCTGCTCGGTCCGCAGTATGAGACACCGGCCGAAGTGCGCATGCTACGCTCGTTAGGCGGGGATGCCGTGGGTATGTCGACTGTGCTGGAGGCGATTCAGGCCCGGACTCTCGGAATGGAACTGGCGGGTTTCTCCTGTCTGACAAATTTCGCCGCTGGCATTTCTCCGACCAGCCTCAGCCACGAGGAAGTCCTGGAGACCGGACGGGGGGCTGCTGACACTTTCGTGCGCCTCCTCAGCGCGGCCCTACCGCAACTGTGATCGGGGATCGGCGGCTCGGCGATCAGCGCCAGCCGGCGGCCCGGACTATCAGCGACGGCTGATGCCACTTGGACGCGAACGGTTTGGCGGTTTCCGGCTCCCGTCGTTATCTAACCATGGAATAACCAGACCAGACACGATTATGTGCGGCCCAGACGCGGGGTATGAGTGGCCTCCGCCCAACGGCTTATGAAAACTGTCGAATTCATAAAATTTTTCTCGACAGCCGGCGCTCAGTTAGTCAACCTCGACGCTGTGCCCGGCGTTTCACCCCGCCGGGCACCCCCACACCACATGAAGAAGTTTGCGCTAACCGCCCTTCTGTTCGGTTGCGCTTTTGGTGTCGTTAGGGGCCAGCTTTATGTAACCGACCCCGCTAACGACAACGTCGTACAATTTAATCAGACAACGGGAGCCTTTGAAGGTATTTTCGTTCCGGGTGGAAATTCATGGAGTCCGAATGACGCCACCGGCCTCACTTTCGGACCAGATGGAAATCTCTATGTGGTGGGAACCGGGACTGGATTCGTTATGCGGTTCGATGGGAGCGACGGGAGTCCGTTGCCCGGCCCTAACGTGCTCGTCCCACCGATGTTCACCACCTCGCAATTTACTACCTTCAGCGGCTTTAACGGCGCATTGAACGGCGCCCAGGATATCGTTTTCGGAACCGATGTAAGCGGCGATCTGTATCCTGAAATTTACGTCTCGAACGGAAGCTCCAATAAGATCTCCGTGTTCAACGGTGCCACCGGCGACTGGATTGCTGATCACACTCTGATCTCACCAGGCGGATCCAATCCGGCCTTTGTCGGCATGACGGTTAGTCCGAGTGGACAGATTTATGTGGTCGATGGCAACGATAGCCCGTTCGACATCTACGCCAGTAATGTGCTTCGGTTTGATCCGGTCGCCGGAACTTTCATCCCATTCGTCGTGACCGCCGCTAACCAGGGCAATTTTCGGACGGCGATAACGTTCAGCCCGGACGGCCAGTTCCTGTATGTCAGCAATTGGGGTGGCGGTGCTCCGAATTTTTTTCCGCCCCAAATCCAACGATTCAGCGGCACCACCGGCGCTTTCATCGACTCGTTTATGGCTTCGGGCCTGAATCAGCCCCGTGGTCTCGAGTTCGGGCCGGATGGAAACCTTTACATCGCGAATTTCTTTCATAACCCGCCGACGTTCATGGATCCCGGCACCCCTGGAATGGTTTTTCGTTACGACGGGACAAGTGCAAGTCCGTTTGCCGTTGGCGGTAATCCCGCGAACTTCTTCGATG
>DATFCK010000595.1:0-5103 GCA_035253185.1 Chthoniobacterales bacterium
TTCAGGCGTCATCGCCGCGAATTGCGCGATTTCTTCCGGCGTCCCGCCGAAGCCCGCGCGCTCCAGCAAATGAGCGGCGCGCTCGGCATTCCATTCCTGCGCTTGAATGGGCGTGAGGTCGCCGGTCCAGTCCGCGGCACAGACCAATGGCACAAGGAGCATGACAAACGAAAGGGCAGCACCTTTCAGACAGCGAGCAATCATGGGCGATCCTTGTTTCGTTGCACTATTTCCGCGGCTCGCATTCTCGGGCCAGTCCCTGAAACGAGTCCTGCGCAAAACTTGTAAATCCGATTCATGATAATCATGATGAAACTTGACGACGTGCGGCCGCGGGAGTAGTTTTCGTCGCGCTTCAAGTTAAACAAGATCTCGCCGCTCCTCTCGTGGGTACAACCTTTTCGCTGCTCGCGGTCGGCTTCTTTCTCGGGATGCGCCACGCCACCGACGCCGACCATGTCATCGCCATTTCCACCATCGTCAGCCGCCAGCGGTCCTTGCGAAGCGCCGCCCTGATCGGCGCCCTGTGGGGAGTCGGGCATACGCTGACTGTGACCTTGGTCGGTGCTGCGATCATACTCTTTACCGTCACCATTCCACCGCGCCTCGGGCTGGCGATGGAATTTGCCGTGGGCGTCATGCTGGTGCTGCTTGGTTTCATGAACCTGACCGGGCTGAATCAATGGATAAGGGACAATATTCCGCAGGGCTCCCCGGTGCATGGCCATACCCATGCCCACGGCGATTACGCGCACAGCCATTTGCATGGCCACGGGCTGGCTGCCCATGGACACAATGAAGAGCAGACTCCGCAGGCGTGGCTGGACCGCAAACTGGGCGGCATGGGCGTGTACCAGATGATCCGCCCCCTGATCGTCGGCATCGTGCACGGGCTGGCTGGATCGGCTGCCGTGGCATTGCTGGTTCTGACCGCGATCAGCGATCCATGGTGGGGAATTCTGTACCTGGTGTTGTTCGGCGTGGGCACGGTTGCCGGCATGATGCTCATCACCGTTGCCATAGCTGCACCGTTTGCCTATTCAACGGGTCGTCTTCCGCGTTTCAACGCTTATTTGCGCGTCGCCTCGGGATTGCTCTCCCTGGGTTTCGGGTTGTTCCTGATTTATTACATCGGTTATGTGGACGGACTGTTCGGGGATACGCCGAAGTGGACGCCACAGTAAGACAAGTCATTAAATCGTAAGAACTAACGAGTGCGGCGCAGCATTGACGGTCTCCCAATTACAGGATTAAATTTTCCAATGCATACGGAAGTGAGCGGGTCGCAGCGTACGGCCCGGGTCGCCGCCCTTAAGGGTTTTGGCATTGGTGCGTTGATGGTTGGACTTATTGCGCTGATGGCGGTGGCAACGTTTCGCGAGACGGCTAAACCAAAACCACAACAGATCGCAACCAACTCCGAGACCCAGCGCCCCGCGGTCACGGGCGGGGAGGAGGCCTACGCGCGCGCCTTATGGCCAATTCATGCGCAAGTGAAACAGGACGCAGTGAAAATGACTTTCGCAGGTCTCGCTTACAAGATGGGTGACATCAAGCAACAGGATGTGAGCGCACGCGTCGCGCCACTGACGCCGGCCTTCGATGCTGCTGCGGCTGCCCTCGGGCGATTACGACCGCCCGCTTCGTTGCTGACGTTGCATGGCGAATATCTGCAGGCCATAAAACTCTACCGCGACGCGTCGCTGACCATGGTCAAATTCGCAGCCGACGGACGCGAGGCGCATCTCATCGACGCACAGGTGATGTCGGAGCGCGCCTCGGAACTGACGCTAAAGGTCGGTGAGACGCTTTGGCCTGGAGAATTCAAGCCGAATTGATTTCCAGCAACTAAGGACACAACAACCGGATGCTGTCGCGGGGACCGCAACTGAAATGCAGAGGTAGTAAACAAGAAGAGGGTAGTAAACAAGTAGTCCAATCGTCAAGGAGGGGTCAGAAGATGAAGAACAGTCTAGGAACAGCAATGGTCGCAGCAAGTCTGGCGGCGACGGCATTGGCGGCCCCGGTCGCGCAAGCCGCCGACGTCTGCTCTGTATGGCTGGTGGAGAACAGCCGTTTTATGGGTGTTCCATTCGGCGCTTTCATGCCGGATCGTGCGTTCGTACCGGGAAGTACCAGCAAGAGCAACAACGTTAATACCGTCGATCTGCCGGTCAACGTCGGTGTAATCAAGTGTGGCAACGAACTGATGCTCTACGATTCCGGTTGGAACCAGACCGACTATCACAAGATGACCGGGACCGATCACTGGGCGCCGCTGTCGAAGCAGATCGCCCAGCTTGGTTTCGACGCGAAAGACGTCAAGAAGATAATCGTGGGCCACGGGCATTGGGATCACGCCGGTTCGCTGGATGAATTCCCGAATGCTATCTTGTACATCCAACGGGAAGAGTTGCGCGGAATCGAATGGGCGCTCAATTACCCGAATCCGCACATTAGCGCGGTCAATGACTCTCCAGGTGGCTGTGCTCGTACCCCGGCCTGCGGCTATCCGTCCAAGACCATGGATTCAATCTATGGCAAGGTGCTGAGGGGCAAGGCCGTAATCGTCGATGGTGAGGCGGAAGTGATTCCCGGCGTCAAGATCCATCCGGCATTCCGTGCTCACACGGCGGGATCGCAGTTGCTGGAAGTACCCACCGCCATGGGCAAGCTGGTGTTCGGTAGCGATGCCTATTCCTCATGGGAGGGCATCCGCGACTGGCAGATCGCCAATCCGCAGCAGACCGATACCGTGCAGCAGTTCCTGGCCTACGAGCAGTGTTACAAGATCACTGGCGGCTATCAAAATTGCGTTGCCGCACACGAGCCGCTGTCGTACACCGACGCCTATCCGCTGACCAAGAATTCCTGGGTCGGCATCAACGGCGGCCGGTTGGCAGAGGTCACGCTCGCGCCCGGGGAAAGATCACGCAAGAAGTAACTGACTGGCGCGAAGCAACACAAATGCGGGGAGCCTAAAGTTCGGCTCCTCGCATTTTTTATTCATCAGGTCCAATATCGTTCCAGCTTGTCACTCCCCGTGGTGTTCTTGCGTATTGCCCCTCTATTGGGATTTCTGCTCGCCATGTGTACTGGGCTGCCAGCGCAGGCACATGATCCCAGCGCATGGGGAGGACTGTTTCGCTCGCGTGATTTCGGCCTGAACTGGTTTGCGGCCGACCCCGGCCTGTTCATTGGCGGTGCGCTAGGGGTTGCGATCCATCCGCAGGATCCGTCTCAATTGCTTTATGGCACCGACGCGAGGCTGCTGCGTTCAAGCAACGGTGGCCGTGACTGGATGACCGAGTCGGCGCCGGCCATGAGTGGCGCAGTGTTCGCCGTCGCTTTCGATTCGACCGGTAAGGGTGCGATTGCTTCGACCGGAAGTCGCATTTTCTACAGCGATGATCTTCAGACTTGGCAGGATTCGTTTGCGCCCGCCGGGGCGGCACCCGCGCGCGCCTTTGTTCGCAGTACCTTGTCGTCCAATCGTATTTACCTCGCGGGCGCGCGCGGCCTGTTCATCAGCGAGGATCGGGGCCACTCGTGGGCGCGCGCCGGCGAAGGCATGTTGCCCGAATCTGCGGTCAACGCGCTTTTGCTCACCGCCGGACCCGCCGAATACGTCTATGCGTTGATTGACGGAAATATTTGGATAGGCGATGAGACCGCGCACGAGTGGCGCATGCGCGGCGCCGGTCTGCCGCCCGGCCAGGTCCAGGCGCTCGCTGCGGACGGAAAACACGCGACCCGTATGTGGACCGTGGCGGCCACGCAGGTATACAAGAGCGAAGACGCAGGCTTGACATGGAACGCATACGGGCGGGCGCTGGCCGAGCCGGGCATCCTGGTGCGGGGCGTGGCGGTTTCGGACGACGAAAGCACGCTCGTGCTTTCCACCCACCGCGGCATAATGCGCAGCGGCGATCGGGCCAATACATGGATACAGGTTGAAAGCACGTTACCGGTACATCTGGAATCCGGGCTGCTGCAGCGTGATCCGCACGATGCGGCAACCCTTTATGCAGGATTCTCGCTGAGCCCTTACTCGGAGATATGGCGCAGGGCGGAGCAGGGAAGCTCGTTGCTGGCGCAACTCGATCCGGTGAGCCTCGCGGGTGGCGTCGCTTTTCTAGTTTCGCTGCTGGTTGCCGGAGTATATTCGGCACGCTGGCTGTCGCGTCGTCAGCGCGGTGCACCTGCCACTCCAAATTTCGGTAAAGGCAACCAATGACTGCCAGAAAGAAATTTGTACTCATCCTGAGCGTGTTGCTCGCCGGCACGGCCGCAATTGTGCTCGGCGCAACGCTGTTATGGCGTGCCAAACTTTCTGCCGGCACAACCGGCGATTTCGTTGAGTACGCGATGACGCTCGACAGCGACATCCCCACCGCTGTGGCCGCCGGTCCCGATGACACGATTTGGTTCACCATCGGCTTCGCCGATGCAGTAGGCATGATTCGGGATGGCAGGTTACAGCGGTTGCCCAAGGCCAAAAAAAACGTCGAGCCGGTCGGCCTCGCCGTGGACGCGCAGGGAGCGGCGTGGTTTGCCGATCCTACAGAGGTGCAGATCTCACGCATCGTTCCCAGTGGGGCGATCCAATCTTTTTCGCTCGAAACACCGATCGCACGCCTTGGCCGTCTGGCAATCGCGCCCGATGGAGCGGTGTGGTTTGCTGAAAGCACCGGCTATGGATTCACGCGCCTGAAGGACGGCGTATTGACGCGTAACGTGCCGAAATCGGTGCGCGGCGGGCCGTATGGCGTGGCAGTGGATGCGCACGGAGTCGTTTGGGGAACCATGCAGGGAGGCAATTCCCTGGTAAAGATCGCGCCGGGACAACCGATCGCCGAGTACGAGATTCCGACTCCCGGGAGTTCGCCCAGCGATGTTGCGGTGGACGCGTCAGGCAACCCGTGGTTTGTCGAGTTTCGCGGAAACAAGGTCGGAAAATTCAGTGAAGGGAAGTTTTCCGAGTATCCGGTTCCGGGGGAATGGGCCGGGCTCTCCGGCATTGCGGTGACGCCAGACGGTGCCGTGTGGTTCGGTATGCTGCGCGGCCATGCGATCGGCCGGCTGCGCGATGGTCAGTTCAAG
>DATFCK010000596.1:0-9875 GCA_035253185.1 Chthoniobacterales bacterium
GGTCGTCCTTGCGGGCTGAACTGGCCAACGGAGATAGCTCTTTCTCGGTAATCCCCTTACCAGCCGCACAGTAAAATGTCCATATGGACATTTTATTTGTCTGCCTACACCGTCGATTCCGAGCTCGCTGCTGAAGCCGGCTATCGGCCGCTCTTCGCCTGCGATTGCAGCGCGGAAAACTTCGCCGCGTATTCGCTCTTAAGCTTCGCCGCCTCTCCCGCCAGGCGTTTTGCTTCGTCGGCCTGCCCCGTTTCGTTCGCATAAACGGCGCAAAACCAGTAACGATCGGCTGCGTCTGCTGCCTTGGGATCAATAAACGAAGTCGAGATTTTGAGAAGGGTCTGCGGTGTGATTTGCGCCCATGGCAGCTGCAGTTCGCCGTAAGGGACCTTCATCATTAGCTTGTCGGCAGTCGCCCCGCCGATCCCGGTGTATTGAACACCGGTAGCGTCGGTCACCGCCGCATTGTAATGAGCGCGATTAAGATCGTTAACGAGCCGGCTTTTCCATTCGGCCAGCCATTGCGGTTTTTGGCGGGCGACATCTGCCGCGGCTGCTTCCGCCTGCTTTTTCTCCTGAGCCGCCCGCTCGGCTGTTTCAGTCCGCTGCCGGTCCGCAGCCTGACGCGATAAATTTTTCTCCGCTGACCGAAGATCATCCGTAAACGCTCCAAACATTCGGAACCGTCGCCGCTTCAAAATGTCGTTCGTATTGGCTAGATGTCTTGAAATCGACGCCGCGTCTTTGGCCTGCTCACCTTCCGTTTTCCAATCGAGATAAAGTTTGCAATCCTCGAGATATTTCTGAGCCAACGAACGAAATTCGCCTACCCACGCATCTTTGCCGGCCGGTTTAGCCTTCAAAAATTGTTCGAGTAATGGAATCGCATCCGCGGCATTCGTCTGGTCGATGTTCTTCAACGCCGCGACCAGATATCCGAACGCCTGATAATTTTCAGGGTTGAATTTCAGGTCCGGTGGCGCCTTACCCGGCGCGGTCATCATTCGGGCCGTGCTCAGAAGAAATTCGGCCACCGGCTTATCTTCAGCGGAGAAGTCCTTGTCGCCCGCATTAATGATCTCCTGAAACGCCTGCTTGGCTTGGGAGGAGTTTTGCAGGATCAGCGCAGCCACGCCCTGCTGCAACTTCGCCCAATCATAGATGGGCTGTTTCTTTTGTGAATCGAGTGCAATTCGCGCGAACGCTTCCTTCGGATTTTGCGCATCTTTGCTGTAATTGATCTGGCTAAGGCCACGTTGCGCTTCCATCAAACGGCCCTGCAAAGGCGCCAGGGTGACAAGTTTCTCAGCGCGGGCGGAAGCGGCACTGAGTTCAGTTTCGGCCCGCTTGCGATAAACAAACGCCCATGTGCCGATGCCAATCAGCGCAATCAACAACACGATCACACCGATTATCCAGGGCAACTTCTTACGACGGGTGGCCAGATATTCTTTTTTGCCGGTCAACAGTCCGTAGGCGTTACTGAGTTCAGTTACGAGTTCGTCGTATGATCCGAATCGTTTCGCCGGGTCCGGCGCAATCATGCGATTCAACACCTTCGCAGTCGGCTCGGATACTTCCGGCACCACCGCGCGCAGATCGACCGGATTATTCTTCAGCTCTCGAAGTGTGATCGCGGAATTGCTTTCCCCTTCGATCGGGGCGCGGCCGGAAATCGCGTGAAACAAGGTTCCGCCGAGACTGTAAATATCGCTGCGAAAATCTTCCGGTTCGTTGTTCAGCCGTTCCGGCGCCACGTAATACGGTGTTCCCCAAATTTCTCCGCGATTTTCCGCTCCTTCGGCGGCAGCGCCGGCCAGACCAAAATCTCCGATCTTTGCGGTCTGGTCGGCGGCGAACAGAATGTTCGCCGGCTTCACGTCTCGATGAATCAAACCTTTTGCGTAGGCCGCCCGCAGTCCTTTGGCTACCTGAATACCGGTTTCGAGCACCAGCTCTTCCGGCAAACGTTTTTGCTGTTCGATGAAATCGTCCAGACTGCCTTGATCCACCAGTTCCATCACCAGGTAGAATTGGTCGTGATCCGTGCCGGACGAATAAACCTGAATCACGTTCGGGTGGTTAACCGAAGCCGCGACCCTCGCCTCCTGCTGCAACCGCGCGGTGTAATCAATGTCTTCCCCAACATCTTTGCGCAACAGCTTCAGCGCGACCAAACGGTCTAACAACGTGTCGCGCGCCTTGTACACCGTGCCCATCCCGCCGATCCCGAGTGTTTCGAGCAAAACGAACTGATCAAATGACCGTTCGGCGCGGACCTTTTCGCCGCAATTTTGACACGGCACACGGGCGAGCGGATCCGCCGCGCTGGTGTCGACCACTGCGCCGCAGGCGGGACAGGCTTGCTTCAATAATGAAGTGTCTTTAGTAGGCACTTACACGATTGTAACATCCGCCGTTTTCGAAGCAATGCGAGGGAACGAAACGTGAGCCCGGCCCCGGTAAAATCATCGGCCATTATTGAGGTAGTGGTTCCGAAGGAGGCCGCCGGAGTTCGCCTCGACCGCTTCCTGGCCGGCCAGGTCCCCCAATTTTCCCGTTCCCGGCTGCAACAGCTGATTCGGAAGGGGGCAGTGACTGTGAACGGCGGGACGATGCGGCCACGAGATGCCGCCCGGCAAGGCGATACCGTCCGGATCGCGGAACCACTGCCGGAAAAGTCGGATATCCGTCCCCAGCCAATTCCGCTCGAGGTGTTGTTCGAAGATGACGATTTGATTGTTTTAAACAAACCGGCCGGGCTGGTGGTTCATCCGGGAGCAGGTCACCGTGAGCACACCCTCGTTAACGCGCTGCTTCACCATTGCCCGTCTCTGTCCGGAATTGGCGGCGAAGAACGCCCCGGTATCGTGCACCGGTTGGACAAGGAAACGAGCGGGTGTCTGGTGGTCGCAAAAAACGACGAAACGCATCGACACCTGTCAGCACAATTCGGCGCCCGGACCGTGCAGAAGAGTTATCTGGCATTGGTTGCGGGAAAACTTCGCCGGCCAAGCGGTTCCATTGAAGAAAAAATCGGACGCCATCCGGTGCATCGCCAGCGGATGTCGGTTACGTCGCGACGCGGCCGGGAAGCGAAGACCGATTATCGCGTACTGGCGAGCGGTCGCGATATGAGTCTGGTGCAATGCGAACTGCACAGCGGACGCACTCATCAAATTCGGGTGCATCTGCATCATCTGGGTCATCCCGTCCTGGGCGACAAAGTGTATGGAGCCAAAACCGCCGGCCATTTTCCGAGACAAATGTTGCATGCCTGGAAACTCGCGTTTCAGCATCCGCGCACCCGTGAATGGAGGCAGTTCGAGGCTCCGATACCGGATGATTTTCGAGAAACAATGGCAGCTGCCGGCCTAACGATTGTTCCTTATTGAGACCGGAGCGTCCGACCAAGGAACGACTATTTGTAACCGCCCGGCATTCTAAATCCGGCGATTTCAAAACGCTGCTCCTTGAAGCCTAACAAATGTTGACTGGTGGCCCGCAACCGGCCGGCATTTGCCATGTCGCCGCTAACTTTTCGCTGCCACGTCGAGCTCCTTTTCAGCATCGACCGGCGGCGGAGGCGTTTCCCGCATTTTATCCGGGCGCTTCCGTTTCGAAACCCGCTGCAGCCCGGCTTGATAGGCCGCCAGATCGACAAGTTCAGCAACGCGACGTCTGAGCGCGCGGGCTCGCATGGTCAGAAATATCAAAAAAAGCGCGTAGGGAATAAATAGGGACCAATCCAAATGGATGCCGTTGAGTTGCCGATAAATCACCGCGCTGAGCGCGATCAGATTCGTAATTACCGTCGTGGGCACCATGCGGCTGCGCAGCTTCAGACGGGTCAGGCACTTCGGACCGCCATGGTATTCCGTAACTGTCTGCAGCGTGACGCTCCACCAAAAATTCCCGTAAATCTGCACGTCCCATTCGTTCCAGCCGCTATCGGTGGAATAACGCCAGCCTTCTTCTTCGAGCAGCTGAAATATCGATCCGAGCAAATGATGCCGATCTTTGCCGTCCTCGCTCCAATAGCTGCGACGACGGGCCCCGCCAATCCGTTCCGATCCGGCCGGAAGCAATTCGTGCCTAACGATAACCGCCCGCGGCGTCCGTTTGAAATGCAACCAGGTGAAGTAGCGCGACCAGCCGCGGGCTAACGGCTGGACAAACGCCAGCACCATCACCAGCAGCCTGGCATGAACGGTGTCGAAGCGGGGCTCGATCCGGGCCCGCACCATATAGGAGAGCGCGACGCAAAGCGTGCCTCCAAACATCAGATAGGGAATGATCCGCAACGGCGGAACAAATATCCCCACCCCGAAAAGAAATACGGTTAGGGCAAACCATTCCACGCTGCTCAGATACGCCGCCACATCGGATTGCGGGGTGGGATAGATCGATTGGAAAAATCCTTCTCCGAATACGCCGTGATAAATTATCGGGCGATTGAGAAACCAGCTAAAGCGCGGTGTTCCGTAGATCTGGCCGCGCCATTTGGCGGTCCCGGTCGGACCAAAGAAAACCAGGTGCTTGAACCGCAGCAACGATTCTGCTTCCCCATAACCCCGCTGCTGATTCATGAACGCTTTGAGGGTGAAACGCCGATAATGCCACACAATGGCGGTAGGACTGAATCCGATCACGCAGCCTGCCTGCTGAAGGCGCCAGCAGAAATCCACATCATCGCCGGCTTTGCGATATTCGACATCAAATCCTCCGACGCTGTCGAAGGCCCAGCGATAGAAGGCCATGTTACAACCGGGAATGTGTTCCGCGACCGTGTCGGTCAGAAGCACATGGCTCGGACCGCCGGGAGCCCCGGCCACACAAGCCTGAATCCAATCCTGCGCCGGCGGGGTAACGTTAGGCCCGCCTACTCCGGCGAAATTATCGCTAACCAGCGTGCCGACGAGATAGTACAACCAGTCCCTGTCGGCCATGCAATCGGAATCGGTGTAGGCCAGAACTTCGCCCCGGGCCGCGTGGGCACCGGTATTACGGGCATGGCTCAGCCCGTGATTAGTCTGATGAATGTAACGAACTTCCGGATATTTCGCCGCGATCTCGGCGGTATTATCGGTGGACCCGTCGTCTACCAGAATAACTTCGTAATCCGGGTAGTCGATTTTCCCTAACGAATCCAGACAGGCCGCCAGCGTTTTCGCGCCGTTGTATGAACACACGATAATCGAAACCGACGGCGTCCTGGGCAGGGGCGGCTTCAACATCCCCGCGCCATTGGTGGAAAATTTATCGCGCAGCCGGTGAAACGATTTCTTCGGCTGCCGGTCGCGCTTTACCAACCCAAACGCCCAGTCAGTGATTTCCTGTTCGCCGGTAAACCATTCGTCCGTCCAGGCAAACAGGATGGTCCCGGCCAGGCCGCACCGCGCCACGCTATCGACATGCCATGACAACATTTCGGCCTGCTCGTCTTCGGAATGACGGATCGTATCCATTCCGAATTCGCCCAGAATCAGCGGCCGTTCTTCGGTCAGGTTTTGCAGCCGCAACAGATAGCGCTCGAATTCAAGCTGGTTGTGCAGATAGACGTTGAAGCAGGAAAAATCGACGTTTTGCGGCAGCAAATATTCGGTAGGCGGGTAGGTGGCGTAGGAAAACAGACCGGCGGGATCGATCTCCTGGCCAAGCTGAATCAGCCGTTCTACGAATTCGGTCACTCGCCTAACGCCTAACCAGCGCACCATCGTGCTTGAGATTTCATTACCCACCAGGTAGCCGAAGATGGCGGCGTGACCGGCATTTGCTTCCACCGCATCTCGCAGAGACTCGATAATCGCGTCGCGGGCTGAAGCTTTTCGCAGAAACTCGATGTGTTTGGACCACGGAACCGTGATCAGAGCCCGGATGTTGGCCGCTTCGCAGCCATCGAGAAACCAGCGCGGCGGGGTGTGATAAATGCGAACCAGATTGATCCCCAGCTCCTTCATCAACTGGAGATCGCGCTCCAGCTGTTTTGGAGTACCGAGGTAATGGCCTTCCGAATCCGGCCGGAATGGCCCATAGGTCACGCCTTTGACGAAAAACTTCTGGTCGCCGTCAAAGAAGAATTTCGCTACCGCGCGTATACGCGACTTCGTACTCACAGGAGTATGCTACGCATTAAAGCCCCAAATCCCAAAACCCAAACCCCGGGGAAACAGCAAGCTTCAAGATCCAAAGGCAAGGTTGCCAGCTTTAAGATTATTTATTGAAGATTCCCTGGTGCTTGGGCTTTGGTGCTTGGGTATTCGACCGCCGTCCGCGCGCTCCATTCAGCCCAAGGCAATGCGTATTACAGCCACAGTTTTTTCAATGTCGGCGGTCGTGTGCGCGGTGGAGATAAAGCCGGTTTCAAATTGCGAAGGCGCAAAATAAACGCCCTTTTCCAAACACCGATGAAAGAACGTCGAAAACGATTTCAAGTCGCTGCGTTTCGCACTGGCCAGATCAATGATGGGCCCGGATGCGAAGAACAAACAGAACAACGATCCGATTCGATGAAACGTGAGGCCATGTCCGGCCTTTTTAATCGCATCGTTCGTTAGGCCTTCCAGGTGGGCACCGAGTTGCTCGAGCAATTTCCAGCCATTGATGCGCTCCAGTTCCTTCAGTTGCGCGAGCCCGGCAGCCATGGCGACTGGATTGCCGGATAACGTGCCGGCCTGGTATACCGGCCCGAGAGGCGAAAGCTGGTCCATAATTTCGGTGCGCCCGCCAAAAGCACCGACCGGAAGACCGCCGCCAATAATCTTCCCCAAGACGGTCACATCCGGCGTGATCTGGTAATGCTCCTGTGCGCCACCCCGCCCGACGCGAAACCCGGTGATCACTTCATCGAAAATTAACAATGCTTCGTTCGCGGTGCATTCTTGACGCAACGCCGCCAAAAAATCGTCATTAGGAAAATACAAACCGGCGTTTGCCGGAATCGGTTCCAAAATAACGGCCGCGACTTCGCCGGTATTATCGGCAAACGCTTTTCGAACGAGCTCGATATTGTTGAAAGGTAAAGAAATCGTTAGGCCGGCAAATCCTCCGGGTACGCCGGCGCTGTCCGGCTGACCGTGGGTAAGCGCGCCACTGCCCGATTTTACCAGCAGCGGATCGGAATGCCCGTGGTAACAGCCGTCGAACTTGATAATCTTGTCGCGACCGGTGAATCCGCGCGCCAGTCGCAATGCCGACATGGCCGCTTCCGTCCCGCTGTTCACCATCCGCACCTTCTCGATCGACGGTATCCAGGCGCAGATCAGTTCCGCCATTTCTACTTCGAGCGGATTCGGAATGCCGAAACTCAATCCGTCTGACGCAGCTTTGGTCACGGCATCGACCACGACCTTCGGCGCGTGACCCAGAATCGCCGGCCCCCAGCTTCCGACATAGTCGATGTACTCACGTTCATCGACGTCCCAAATCCGCGATCCCTGCGCGCGCTGAATGAAAAACGGCTCGCCTCCGACGTTGCCAAACGCGCGCACCGGGGAATTCACGCCGCCCGGGACGCGCTGTTGTGCGCGGGCGAAGAACTCTGACGAATGAGAACTCATGGGACGGAGCAAGCTGGAGTAACGGAGTATGGGAGTAGTGGAGTATTGATCAGAATTCTCTTAACACCACTCCGTTACTCCTTCACTCCATTACTCCATTCCTGCGTAATTTAGCCTTCCAATTCGCCCCGGGATTTACTTTGATAGTTGAAATGAAGCATGGCTCTTCCATTTCGACCGCCATCGCGAAGTCACGGTGCTTCGCGACTTCGCGTGATAACGGCGGCAAGGATCGCTGAACAATCCGGCGGGCTTCAGTTTCTCACTTCATGACTCAGACGATTTGTATACTCGCGGTTCACTTGCGCAGAATGCCGGGACTTCTCGGTCTGGCAGCTTTCAGCTGGATCAGCCTGGCCCACGCGGAAGATTTGAAGATGGAATCGGGCCGCGTTTATCGAGATGCGACCATAAGCGGCGTAGACGGAGATGGTCTCATCATTAGGCATAAGTTCGGCATCGTTAGGGTGCCGTTTCAAAACATCGCGGCGGAATCACGCCAGGCCTTTAATCCCCAAAAAGCGGCCGAGCAGGCGGAAAACACACGTCGCCAGGAGCAGGATCGGTTACGCGAGCGCAAACAGGAAATCGGGAACGGATCGCGCGCCGAAAGCGGCGAAACACGCCGGTCCGTCATGGCATTTGAAGAAGATAGTGAAGCCGAAGCCGAGGCTTTTGCCGGCCGGATCCATCACACGGCGAAGCCGAAGGAAGTGCCGAGCAGATCGTTTGAAACATTCCATGTGCGCGGCCAGGTGGTAGCCGCCGGCCCGACCGGTTACATTGTTCGCTGCGGTGCCGGTCGAGCTCGGGATTTTGATTTTTTCGACCAGAACCTGATTTTCGTAACCAGCGACATCAGCGAATTCGTGCCGGGCGATTACATGGATGTTCGCGCGTCCGCTGCCGGTGAAGAAACGACATTCCGGACTTATCTGGGAGAGGTTTACCCGGGACGTTTTCCGATTTACCGAATAATTCGCGACCGCCGCCCGGAGATTTGCATCGGGTTCATCTGGTATGGCGCGTCGCTTACGGGAATTGTTCGATAGCGGCGGCGGCGTAAGTCCGCCGTGGCGCGTTGACACTGGGTATGGGCATCCGATAGTCACGGTCTCTGTTTTGCGCGGCGGGGTAGCCAAGTGGTAAGGTCGCGGTCTGCAAAACCGCTATTCGCGGGTTCGATTCCCGCCCCCGCCTTTTGCCTTTTCCAGTAACGCTTCAAATCCGGGATCGCTGCGCAATGGCTGCCAGGCGGGATCGATCAGCAGATATCCGTAACTGACGTAGCCCGGCATGGTGAGAAGTTTTTCAATCAGCTCGATCGCGCGCTGGTTTTCGCCGGTCCAGGCATATACCTGCGCCAGATTCTGCAACACCAGTGGGCCCTCGTAGGCGTCGCGCGTCACCGGCATTAACTCGACTGCGCGGTTGGCCTGCTGAATCGCCAGCTCCTTGTTACCGATCCCGGCCTCAATTTCGGCCAGCACGCCTAACGTCCGGGCATCGTCGGGTCTGACTTTCAAACGTTGCTTCAGACGATCGCGCGCCCGGCCAAAAGCGTCCCTGGCTGACTCGTTATCCCCGCGAGCGCGCGCGATCATCGCTTCGTACCATTCGCGCGGATAATAGAATGAGTAGTCGACGCTCTGGAAATCGCGCCGGGGCGACGCAGCTAACGCTTCCGCCGCCTTGTCGTAATCGTGTTTTACCAGCGCAATCAGGATGCGGAACGGGGTGGTTCCTCCGCCCACTTCAAGATCGGGCGGAGCGGCCTGGAGCGCTTTCTCGAATGGCCGCAGATCGCCGTCGGCGCCGATGCTTGTCCAGGCGATTCGCACGTGCAGGATCGGGGTGTTCAAACCAGCGGCCACGGCGTTTTGATAGGTTTTGGTCGCATCCTCGAACTGCCGCAACAAGACCCGCTGATCGGCCAGGAGATTTACCGCGTTTATGTTGGCTGGATCGAGCTCGACCGCTTTTGAAAAACTGCGGGTTGCTTCATTCCACAAACCCTGACGGCGCTCAATGTAGCCGCTGAGCAGATAAAATGGCACACTGTTAGGCAATTTTAGTCTGGCCACGGCCAGTTCCTGCCGCGCGCGTTCGTAATCGCGGTAACAACGAAAATAATGATCGGCCATGGCGAGGTGCGCTTCCCCGGATTCCGGGCGCAACTCCAGCGCTGTTTTCGCCGCTTTTTCCGCCTGGATGACACGAGCCGAATCGAGATCGAGCTCCAGGAAATACAGAAGATCATGGGCGCGGGCCGCGCAGGCGTAAGCCAACGCGAACTTCGGATCGCGTGATGTCGCC
>DATFCK010000597.1:0-2181 GCA_035253185.1 Chthoniobacterales bacterium
CATAACTACCCTTGCAAACAAAGTGACGCCGCGCCCTCCATGCTGTCATCCTGAGCCAAGTGCAGCGGAGCCGAAGGATCTCGCCTACAGCGCGAAGGGCGCACAGCTGTAACCAGTGTGACGCCACCACCACTGCGAGGCTTCTCGACCGCGCTCGGGATGACACCGCTAAATGAATGGCGTTCGCGGGAGTAATTCATATCACCATCTAAAGTGAGCGAACGCTCGGTTGGCCTGCGCCATCTTGTGAGTGTCTTCGCGTTTCTTGATCGCGTTGCCCTGGCCGTTCGCGGCATCGCGAATTTCCTGAGCCAGCGCGTCCGCCATGGTCATGCCGCGGCGGTTAGCGGAGTATGAAACGATCCAGCGCATTGCCAGCGAAACCTGGCGACCCGGCGGAACTTCCATCGGCACCTGGTAAGTGGCACCTCCCACTCGACGCGATTTGACCTCCAACCGTGGCCGGACGTTTTCCAACGCCTTGTTTAAAACTTCCAGTGGATCGACCGCGTCCGATCCTTCTCGCGATTTATCGATCGCAGTATAAACGATCCGCTCGGCCAGAGATTTCTTGCCGCGCTTCATCACCGTGGAAATAAGCCGCGCCACCGCCGGACTCCCGTAACGGGAATCGGTGCGCTCTTCCTTCCTGTAAACTTTCCGCCGTCGCGACATTTTCGATCCTTCGTTTCAACAAAAAATTATTTTTTCCCCGCCTCCGGCTTGCCGCCTGCAGCACCAGCCGCGCCTGCCTTTGGCCGTTTCGCTCCATATTTGGAACGGCTGCGACGTCTTCCATCGACGCCGAGGCTATCGAGCGTGCCCCGCACAATGTGGTACCGCACACCCGGCAAATCTTTTACTCTGCCCCCGCGCACGAGCACGATGGAGTGCTCCTGCAAGTTGTGCCCTTCGCCCGGAATGTAGGCAATCACTTCCTGACCGTTCGTCAACCGCACTTTGGCCACTTTTCGCAGGGCGGAATTGGGTTTTTTCGGGGTGCGGGTCATGACCTGGACGCACACTCCGCGGCGCTGGGGACAATCGGTCAGGGCCGGTGATTTTGATTTCACCGACACCTTGCGGCGTCCCTTGCGAATGAGCTGATTAATGGTCGGCATTTGAGGCAAAGTTTTTCTCCCGAAAACCGGTAGAAATCGGGCGACAAAAAATCCGCTCAGTTCGCGCAAACCTCCGCCATTTTCTGGCTAAGAGTCCTCACGCGTCTGAAGCGGGGAGCGGCACTATAGAGGGGAAAATAAGGGGGCGCAAAGAATTTTTTGCGCGCAGGAATGGAATCGAATGCGAATCGCGATTCCGAATTCGCCGCCGGCTTTTCACCGTAAAGATGATCGCTAAAAGCGGTTAAATCCCATCGGCGGGGATTGAGGCAACTCCAATGAGTTTTGTCACCAACAGCCGGCAACTGGTTGGCCGAAACTATTGGGCTCGACCGAGTCTTCGATCCGGCGTCTAGACCGCTCTCGCCACCGTGAACAGTTTTTTATTGACTCCCCGCGCAATTTACACTAATTTCTGTATAGACAGAAATGACTGATACGAAGAATAAACTGAGCGGCACCGAGCAGAAGTTCGTCCTGCACTGGGGCGAAATGGGCACCCGCTGGGGTATCAATCGCACCGTCGCCCAGATCCATGCCCTCCTTTTCATCTCCAAACGTCCTCTCCCCGCCGAAGACATCGCCGCCACCCTCGGGATCGCCCGCTCCAATGTCTCCAATAGTCTTCGCGAACTCCAAAACTGGGGCATCATCCGGGTGGTCCACATCATGGGCGACCGGCGCGACCACTTCGAGTCGATGAAAGATGTGTTCGAAATGTTTCGCGTGATCAGCCGGGAGCGGAAGAAACGCGAGATCGACCCGACGATTGCCATGCTTCGCGATTGCATTGCCGACACCAAAAAGAATGGAGCGGACACGCACGTCCGGGAACGGCTGGGTGATCTGTTGGAATTTTTCGAACTGGCCGACACCGCCTACGGACAGTTGGACACGTTGCCGACCAGTGCAGTGCTAAAGCTGGCCCGGATCGGCGACAAAGGTTTGCGGCTGCTGGGGATCACCCGAAAATGAAAAATTTTTGCTCAATGATTTCTGAACTGACAGAAATTAATGAAAAGCCGCTCGACGATGCGGCATCGGCTTCCAGCCGGTGGTC
>DATFCK010000598.1:0-3865 GCA_035253185.1 Chthoniobacterales bacterium
GGGGCGATGATTGATTTGATCAGATTCAGGAAGATGTCCCGCAGAAAGAAAACCTTTTCGCCCCAATCCGGCCACATCCACCCAACGAGGGCGCCGACGACCAGGCCAATCATGATCTGAGTGGTCAACGATGGCCGGTACCAGGGCCGGCGTGCCGGTTTAGCGGTCGGGGTCTGTGCGCGATTCAACATTGGCAAACTTGTGCTACCTGCCGCGGACAAGTTCCAGTTGTTTAATGGATATTGGCGCGGGAGACAACCGTCGTTAGAGGTATACTCGTCTGAAAAAGTCAAAGCGGCGCATCAGCGCCGCACTCAAAAACGCAGCCCAAATTTGGGACTCGTGAAGCAGCCATGTGCTTTGGTTTCCATTGAGCGTTGGACGTTGAACGTTGGACGTTGAACGTTGAGTCTGCATTAAATGTTTCTCACCCACCTCACCTGCGCCCGCTGCGGCTTGAAGCACGATTGGGCGCTGCTGCAAAATCTTTGTGCGGAATGCCATGGACCATTGCTTGCCACCTACAATTTGCAGGAGGTTGCCCGGGCCTGGCCGCGCGTTTCCCTCAAAACCCGCGGCCACCGATCGTTATGGCGATACCGCGAGGTGCTGCCCCTGCCCAGCGTGGTCGAACCAGTGTCGTTAGGCGAAGGGGGCACACCCTTATTGAGGATGGAACATTTGGGCGCAGCCCTCGGGCTCGAGAATCTTTATGTAAAAGACGAATCGCAGAATCCTACCCAGAGTTTCAAAGCGCGCGGAATGGCGGTCGCGGTGTCGATGGCCAAACATCTGGGAGCAAAAAAACTCGCGGTGCCCAGTGCGGGTAACGCCGGCGGAGCGCTGGCCGCCTACGCCGCTCGCGCCGGCCTGGAGGCATTCGTCTTCATGCCGCGTGACACACCCAAAGCGAACATTATTGAATGCCGCGAACTCGGCGCGCATGTCTCCCTCATCGACGGATTGATCACAGATTGCGGCGCTGAAATCGCCAGGCGTAAAACGGCCGAAGGATGGTTTGATGTCTCCACTTTGAAGGAGCCCTATCGGATCGAAGGCAAAAAAACGATGGGCTACGAACTGGCCGAGCAATTCGGCTGGGAATTGCCCGATGTGATCATTTATCCAACTGGCGGCGGCACCGGCTTGATCGGCATGTGGAAAGCGTTCGAGGAAATGGAAGCGATGGGCTGGATTGGTCCGAACCGTCCCCGAATGTATTCGGTGCAATCGACCGGCTGCGCTCCAATCGTTAGGGCGTTCGCTGCCGGTAAACCGGCGGCCGACGAATTTAAAAATGCCAGGACTATCGCGTCCGGCCTTCGCGTGCCAAAGGCAATCGGCGATTTTCTGATGCTGCGAATTCTGCGCGCCTCAGGTGGCGGAGCGCTCGCGGTCGATGATGGGCGCATGATTGAAGCGACCCGGGAGGTCGGAGCCTCGGAAGGGATTTTCGTATCGCCGGAAGGCGCAGCGTGTTTCGCGGCAATACCGATGTTAGCCGGTCAAATATCGCCAACAGATCGAGTGGTGATCTTCAATACCGGCGCGGGAGTAAAGTATCTGGAAGCGTTTTCGCTTGGCGAAATGACGAATGACGGATGACCCGCCTTCGCGCAGCTACGGCGAATGACGAAGCTTCTGTATTTCGGCGTTTGATGTTCGATCGTTCAGCGTCCGGCGTTTTCTTCTTCTCTGTAACGCACAAGACTTGCTGCAGTAGCAGATCGCCCCCACGTTAAATCCACGACTTATGGGCTCCGCTTTGCTCGCTCCAGCTCACTCTTCGGTTCCCGCGCGCCCGCTGAAGAATAGCGTCGACGCTTTTACAGCCCAAATTTGCGAGGTCATTGTCGGAAAAAGCGGCCCGATAAAGCTCTCGGTCGCCTGCCTGCTGGCCCGCGGTCATCTGCTGATCGAAGACATTCCCGGTGTCGGCAAAACTACCTTGTCACAGGCTCTGGCGCGCTCGCTTGGGCTGCGATTCCAACGAATTCAATTCACCAGCGATCTGTTACCCGCCGATATTCTGGGGAATTCAATCTTTGACCGGGACGAGCAACGTTTCGTATTTCACCAGGGCCCGCTCTTTTCGCAGGTGGTTTTGATCGATGAAGTGAATCGTGCCACCGCCAAGACGCAAAGCGCGCTGTTGGAAGCGATGGAGGAACATCATGTTTCCGCCGACGGTACAACTTATCCGCTTCCGGAACCGTTTTTCGTAATCGCCACCCAAAATCCTCAACATCAGGTCGGGACATTTCCTCTTCCCGAATCGCAACTTGATCGATTTTTGATGCGGATCGAACTGGGCGTTCCCGATCGAACCAGCGAACGGGCGATGCTGCTGGGCATGGACCGGCGCGATATGCTGAAGGAATTGAAACCGGTGTTTGCCGCCGAAAAGCTGCTCGAAATTCAGCAAAACGTTCGCAAGGTTCATGCGTCAGCAGCACTTCTCGATTATCTGCAGGATATCCTCGATGCGTCGAGGCAGCGTCACAGCACCGGCTTATCGCCACGGGCCGGCCTGGCATTGCTGCATGCTTCTCAGGCGTGGGCATTGATGCATGGACGCGACATGGTTCTGCCTGAGGATATCCAAGCGGTCGGCGTGGCCGTGATGGGGCATCGGCTTGGACACGACATCGAGCAGACCGGTCAGAGCGGCCGGACGCTGGCCGAAACGCTGTTGCGCACGGTACCCGTTCCCTAACGAGCTAACGGAATGAACAGCGGACGGGTGCGATGGACTTTTACCCGCAACGCCGCGGTATTTTTCTTTGTGCTGGTCGCCATGTGGTATGCGGGCGCTAGCCAACAGAATGCGGCGGCATATCTATTGTTATTTAGCCTAACGGCTATCGGGATTATTTCAATTCCGCATGCGCTGTCAAACGTGCGCGGACTAACTGCTCGCGCCAGTTCGATTAAACCGGCGTTTGCCGGTCAGGAAGCCGCGTTACCAGTCGAGATCGCCAACGGATCGGGCAGGAATCGTCACGGCATTCGGATTCATCTCCCGGGAGCAATCGACCGCTACGAGGAGCTCGAGCCAATTCCGACCGGAAAGGCCGTTCGCGCCACGATTCGTTTTCCCGTGGTTAACCGGGGTGAGCACGAGATCACCAGCGTGTGCTTGGAAACAACCTACCCGCTGGGATTGGCTCGAATCGTGAAACACTTGCCGGTCGCTCAACGTTACGTCGTCTATCCAAAACCAGGCGGCGATCCGAAATTGCCGGCGACCGCTAACAGCGCGAAGGATAAGCCCCAACGGGAAAGCAGCGAAGGTGACGACTTCGCCGGGGTGCGCGCCTATGTCCCCGGCGAATCGCAACGTCACATCGATTGGAAAGCAGTGGCCCGCGGACAGGGACTGATGACGAAGCTCTTCACCGCGGAGAGCGATAGCGGCCTTTTGTATTTCGATTTCGCCAAGTTGGGAACGCCAGACGTCGAAGAACGGCTTTCGCAACTCGCGTTATGGGTTATCGAAGCGGAACGCGCGCGCCGACCCTATGGGTTGCGAGTGACCAGCGTGGAAATCCCGCCATCGTTAGGGGAGCGTCATTTTCACCGGTGTCTCAGAACGCTGGCGTTGTACCGATGATTATGAGGCAGCGCATCGATTACGTCTTGTCGAGTGATCCAAAGCGGCGCTGCTCCGCCCCTTTGGATCGTGCACGAACGCGATGGACTGAACTGCACTTGTTAGACAGGAACAGCTTCGAAATACAGTTTTTTCCATGATCTCCATCCGCAAACGCGACACCCGAATCCCGCGAAAGCCGTTTTTGTGGCTGACCGCGGCGCTTGTTTTCACGGTGCCGCCGATGTTTGGCGCGCTGGCGTTGTGGGTTCC
>DATFCK010000599.1:0-4134 GCA_035253185.1 Chthoniobacterales bacterium
TTAGATGAATCTGGCGCGCTGGCTGATTACGATTGTCGCTTTGACGAGCATTTGCGGAGCGGGCATACGCGCGAGTGGCGCTGAAGGTCCGCTACATTACGATGGTTTGTACTGGTGTGCCCGAGAATTCGCTGATGCTGGAGCCGCATGATGGCGCCATTCGATTACCTTTCCGTTCTCGTCTCCATCGTGCTGGGACTCGGGATCGCACAGCTGCTCTCCGGTTTCGGACGCTGGCTCGAACAGCGCGCTACCCTGCGACCGTATCTTCCGGCGATCGCCTGGGCGGCCTTTCTCCTCATCGTCCATGTCCAGACGTGGTGGTCGATGTTCGGGCTTCGCCATTGGGCCACGTGGACTTTCCTGCAGTTCTCCCTCGTTCTGTTGCAACCGGTGATTCTCTATCTAATGACGGTTTTGATCTTTCCCAGCGCGACCTCGGCCGAGGTCGATATGCGGGCAAATTTCCACCTTCAGCGGCCGTGGCTTTTCAGTCTGCTTCTGTTACTCCTCGTCGTCAGCGTGCTGAAGGATTTCGCGCGCGCCGGAAAGTTCCCGGATGGAGCGAACCTTGTATTTCACGGCGTGCTGCTCGTGATGGGCATCGCAGGGCTCGCTACTCGGCGCGAGGTCGTGCAGGGGCTTCTGGCAGGCACCGCGCTGGTCGTGATCGTCGCCTACATCATTCTGCTTTTCGCCGACCTCACTTAAGCAGCGCGCAAGGTGCGTGATCAGCACCGGGCGATGAGAAAGCTGGCGTCACGATTCATATCAGTGGACCGAACGGATGACGGTTTTATCGCGTTCACCGCCCGCAAATTGCAGCACCGGTATCGCGAGTTATGTTCTCCAGCGTTGCCACGAGGCGCCTAACCAGTCGATGAAGCTGCCGTACTATCCGGCTCTGCGTGAGTTGAATCCGTCAATCCGCGGTGACGCGCTCCCTCGCTCACGGCGGCTCATCTTATTTGCGTTAGGTTTATGCTGACCATCGTGAACAGGGGATTATCCCTTCTTATAGCGCTGCTATATCTGGTCCTCGCGTATAACGCGCGTGGCGGACAGGCAGTACTGAAGCTCGCAATGTTTCTTCTCCTCCCTTTAGCATGCATCTGGTTTGCTCAGCCGCTAGGCGACTATGGCGGCACTATTCGGGGGCAGTCCATGACATCTTCAACTCCAGGTTTTTTGGTTTGTGCCGGTGGTTGGCTCATTTTAGTCGGCGTGCCGGTCTTGGTGTATCTTTTGGGATCTGTTACGTGAGAGGCCTAACCAAATACTCCGGCCAACCGCTGGCGAGATAGAAATACAGTTGATGGTTGAGAGATGAGAGTTGAGAGTGAAGCAAAGCTCGCTGCCGCCGGCGGTGGGTGAGCTTATTCTCGCCAGGCTTGATACCGTCGTTATGAATTGGGAAATGCTTTCCGCGATCGGACAACTGGTCGCGGCCGTTGGTGTGATTCCGTCGTTGATTTATCTTGCGGTTCAGATTCGTGACCAGAACCGGGAACGTCGGCGCGCCGGAATTAACATTCTGACCGCGCAGTGGAGCGATTTGGTCAAGACCGGTCAGGAAAGCCGCGAGTTCGCAGAGTTTTTTCTGCGAGGCATACGCTCGTTTCAAAGGCTTGACGGCCCAGACAAGCTCAGATTCAGCGCATTCTTCACTCGCTATACCAGAAATTGCGAGGGAATGTTCATTTACTATCGTGACGGTGCGCTGGAGAAAGCGTTATGGGACGAAATTGAACGAACCATGAAGGACTATTTCGCCTACGCCGGCGTAAAGGAATGGTGGGCCACGCGGAAACATTGGTTAACTGATGAATTTCGCGCGGTGGTGGAAGCAATCATCGCGAATAATCCTGAACCTAAAATGTATGCCGCTTACGACCTGGAAGCCTAATCAGGCGATGCCGCCCTTCATTGACTACCCCCGGGGCGCCGGTGCCAACCGTTTTGCCGCAATTGCGCGGATCATAGACCACGCGCTTTCCTTAGTGTCAGCCACGGCTGTCTTACATTTCGCTAGGCAGCCAGCAACCTAACAATCACGACCGGGCCTAACGAAGCATCTCCACTTGAAGCTGGTAGACCGGTTAGAGTTCAAATCTGGGGCGGTGGCGATGCGGATACATTCGCGCCGGGATGATGATGCCGACGGCAGAACAGATTGAAGCAGCCCGCCGCCTCCTGGCGCAACATCTGCGGCCGACTCGGTTACTGCGAGCAGAATCGCTGGAGAATCGGTCGCGCGCGCAAGTCTATCTCAAGATGGAGTGCGATCTGCCCACGCATTCATTCAAACCACGCGGCGCATTAAACGCTCTGCTGACCACGCTCGAACACCGGAGGGTCAAAGGCGTTGTTGCCGCCAGTACCGGAAACCACGGCGCTGCGGTCGCTTATGCGGCTCGCATCGCAACAATCCCGGCCACAATTTTTCTGCCGGAAAATCCGAATCCGGTAAAACGTGACAAAATCGTATCGTTAGGCGCCCGGGCGGTCGAGTATCCGGGCACACCGATTGAAGGCGCGACCGAATTTGCGCGCGAGCACGGGTATTATCTGCTGGATGACGCGACCGATCCGCTGGTGCCGGTTGGCACGGCCACCATAGCTGCCGAGATTCTCGACGAGATCCCGCAGCTTGATCTCATTTTGGTTCCGATGGGCGACACCGCGCTGATTCGAGGCGTTGCTTCCGAGGCAAAACGCCGGAATCCACAGATTCGCATCATCGGGGTTCAGGCCGAAAATGCCCCGGCATATGTTCATTCGTGGCGACAGGCCAAAGTGGTGACGACCGAAACGTGCAACACGATCGCGGACGGGCTGGCAACGCTGCACCCGAACGAAGAAAATGTGCAGGCAATTCGTGAGCTGGTGGATGAAGTAAGGCTCGTTGCCGAGCGGGAGATGCTTGACGCGATCAGGCTGCTGTTGCTCGAAGAGCACATTGTCGCTGAGCCCGCCGGCGCCGCTGCCACGGCGGCATTGTTGCAGGATGCAAAACCGTACACTGATCAACACGTCGCGCTTCTCGTAACTGGCGCGAATATTTCGCCGGATGTTCTTCGGCGCGCGGTAAACTAACGATCAACGGTCCAGCGCGGATGAACAGCGTTGCCTGTAATGCACGATGATTTCCGTCATATTGCGGCGAAATTTGCATCCAAAGCGGCAGAGCGCTGCCGCACTCCAAAACGCAAGCGCACACTCCGCCCTAACTGGATCCGGCAACGTCTTGGAGTGCGGTGCTGCTGCACCGATTTGGACTGCGGCCCGGATATCCGTAGACTCGAAGATTATGCCTGACTGGCGTCCGATTAATAATCCGAAAAATAAATGTCCTGAAAGCGCCTCCTTTGTTCGTCATACTGGCGAGAATCCAATCAATTCAGAACCATGAGTACAAGCACCATCAAACTTCACCGCGTCTTGCGCGCGACACCCGAACGAATTTATCGAGCATTCCTGGATCCGGACGCGATGGCGAAATGGCTTCCGCCGAATGGGTTCACCGGCAAGGTTCATCAAATGGATGCGAAAGTGGGCGGTTCTTACAAGATGTCGTTCACGAATTTCACCACCGGCAAAAGCCATTCCTTCGGCGGAAAATATCTCGAGCTCGTCCCCAACGAGCGCATTCGGTACACCGATAAATTCGACGATCCGAATTTGGCCGGTGAGATGGAGACGACGATCACGTTCAAACAAGTTTCGTGTGGCACCGAGGTGAATATTCAGCAGTCAGGTCTGCCTTCTGTTATTCCCGCCGAAATGTGTTACCTCGGCTGGCAGGAATCGCTGATTCTGCTGGCCAAATTGGTTGAGGCGGAGATTCCAGATTGAAAAGTAGGGCGAGCTTCCCAGCTTGCCCGGACAAGCTAGAAGCTTGTCCTACCTTTGCGCGGCTAACTGAGGAGCAGGCGGCTGGAGCTGTTCATAAAACCGAAGCGCTTCGATTTTACTGTTGAGCTCGCGTAGCGGATAAAAACCTTTGGCCGCGCCTGCGCCGGGATCGCGCACCAGATAATCGAATCCTTCCTTGCCGGCGATGACTACGAAATGGGTAATACCGCTTCGGAATCGCACCCGCACAATAACGGGATTGCCCCGCGCGAGATTGGA
>DATFCK010000600.1:0-3396 GCA_035253185.1 Chthoniobacterales bacterium
AGCTAGAAATGCCCAAAACAGCGAATCGAACATGATCGATTGTAAGATAATTAGCTGGAGGCTTGAAGCTGAATCCATTTGGAAAGCCGCCAGGGTCGCTGGCGTTCAGGCCCGGGCCGGGCGCAGCAGCGTTACAGGCGAAGCGGCAGTGCTGGTCGGTGCTTCTCGAGAAAAGCAGGCGTTCCGCGATGACGAAGGGCGATCGCCAGTGGTGGCCGCCTGCGCTCAGCGGGGTTTGAGCCGGGTCGATTTCCTGGGCAAATCGGATCGCCTGCACCTATTCGGCTGGACATTTTCCGCTGATCAGGGTAAAAACTTCAGCTCTCGGGGGCACTCGCTGGGAAGATGATCCGCACCTGTTTCGCACTCATAATTTTCGTTGCCGTCTGCGCCGCGATGCTTCCACAAACCGGGAGAGCAGCAACCATTACCGTGACCAGCACCGCTGACACCGGCCCTGGTACTCTTCGCGCCGCGCTGGCCGCGGCTGGGAACAGTGATGTCATTAATTTCGCTATCGCATTTCCAGCTACGATTACGCTGACTACCGGCGAGCTCACGGTTGGCGCTGACGTGACCGTGGCCGGTCCGGGCGCTGCGAATCTCACTGTCAGTGCCAACAATGGCAGCCGGGTTTTTCGCGTGGGTCCAGGGAATACCGCCACGATTTCCGGCCTAACTATTTCAAGCGGATTGGTGAGTGCCGGCGGAGTAGGGGCGGGCATCTATTTGGAGAACACCACGCTGGCTCTGATCAATTGTGTTCTCCGGAGTAATCACGCCAGCGGCGGCACCACCGCCCACGGTGGCGGGATTTATGTCGCCCAGTCGCAGTTAACCATGGTTGGCTGTACTCTGGATAGCAATGTGGCCACCGGGAATGGCGGTGGCATCTACAATTCTGGCTCAACCCTGACCATTGATCGCAGCACCATCACCGCGAACAGCGCAGTCAATGGTGGCGGCGTCTATAACGCGGTGGGAACAGTGATGGTTACAAAATCGTTATTCGGCGCGAACGCCGCCACCCGCGGTGGCGGGATTGCCAATGTCGGATCAATTGGAACCGCTGGCCTAACCGTAAACAATTGCACTTTTGCCAGCAATACCGTGTCGGGCGCGAGCGCGACCGGGAGTCAGATCCACAATGCGCGGCAGTTCGCCGCAACGTCGGCGGTGATCAGCAATTGCACGCTGCTCAGCAATAATGTCGCGCCCACTTACAGCGGCGGCGCCGTTTATACCGAGAACGGCGGATCAGTCACGCTGGGAAACACGATCATACAAACGAGCCTGCAGGAACACAGCATCGTGAGCGTGGGCGCAACCAGCAGTGTGACCTCGGCCGGCTATAATCTGAGCTTCGATAATGGCAATGGCTTTTTGTCCGGGCCTAACGATCAAATCAGCACCGATCCGCTGCTCGACATTGGGACCGGTCCGCGTGACAACGGTGGCCCCACCTTTACCATTGCGTTGCAGGCGAACAGTCCGGCGATTGATAAAGGCAAGGTGCTTTCCGCAACGTCCGACCAGCGCGGCGAGCCGCGGCCATTCAACGATCCAAATGTTGGCAATGCCGCCGGTGGCGATGGCAGCGACATCGGAGCCTACGAAGCCGATCTGCGTCTGATTAATTTCGCGCGGATGACTAACGATTTGCAGCTCACTTTCACCACCATCGTGGGGAAGAATTATCAGCTCCAGAGTGTCTCCAGCCTGGTCGCGGGCAATTGGGGTTCGTTCGGCAGCATCGTTCCGGGAAATGGCGGAGTATTATCACTGCCTGCAACCGGTGCATTTACCCAGCCGTCGCCTAAATTTTTCCGGGCGCTACAGACGCCGTAAATGAAAGCACGCGGGCGGCGATCGTGTTCCGACGGGGCAGCTAAACATCCAACCGTTGTCATCCTGAGCGAAGTCGAACGATCTCTCCTACTAGGGTGACGTGTTCCGCATTTGCGAGATCCCTCCACTTTGGTCGGGATGACATAGCTATGCTTTGGGCGCCGTAACCTGTCCAACGCACAAATGTTGTTGGGCTGGTCGTTCCCGCCCGACATCAGAATTCGCTCGCACTCAGGAACTTTTGGATGAGAATTGGGTTTATACAGGTATGACAAAGGGAAGTTTCATTCTCGCGGCGGGCGTTCTCAGTGCGTGGTTGGGTTGCACGGCTGATGCGCAACAGATAGGCGATCGGGCGAAGGCGCGTTTTTTTGGTCGACCAATCGCTTCTCCCGCGATGAGTTTGGCAGATTCACGGGCATTTCCCTTTGGTAGCAATTTCGCCTGGATGGCGCCGACTAACGGTTTTCTGCCGGATTGGCGCCCGGTAGGTTGGGATAGCTCTGGAGTGAACCTGTCGATGGGATGGGGCCAGCCGAAGCAGTATTCCGGCATGAACGGATATTCGAAGGATTCGTCGAAGGAAGTATCCGAGGTTCGGAAATCGAACCTGCTGGATTACGTGCATGGCGAGATCGGCGGGTATTTTGGAACATCGACTGGAGGCAGAACCAAGCTGACTTCCGAAGGCGGTTACATTCAAGCTGTGACCGGTAACGAGAACCTACAGATCAGCGTCGGCGCGTTTTACGAGCACTCGGACGCGCAGTTTCAGCGTCGGGGACGTTAGGCTCGACAGACAGGTAATCGGGAGTCCCAGGGGGCGTTCGATATTAGCCAGTGGTGAGTTTTACGAAACCACCGGATTTTCATCAGATTGAGTCCCGGAGGGACGCCGGATAATAGCCGGTGGTGAAGTTCAGCGGAACCACCGGATCTTAATCGGTTCGACACACCGCCCCGGCAGGGGCGGAGGAAACGTTGCAATTTCTGTCGCCCCTGCCGGGGCTTTGTTGTGAGGATGCAAAAATCCGGTGGTTGCGGTCACGCAGTTCGCTTCACCACCGGCTAATATCTGTCGCCCCTCCGGGGCTAGCACCAGCAGTGGTCAAAGATGTTAACACGAAGCCGGGGCCAACGCCCCCGGTTACAGTTGCGACCCGTTAGTCTATAATCGGTTTCAAGCGATAGACTCGAGTGACAACGTTGGGGGGTGGGGTATCGGTAATCACCAGCGTGTTTGCGTTTGCTGCAACGATGTTGCCAAGCTGGGTCCATGATCCGGCCAGGAGACTGTCGCAGTACTCGGCGATGTATCTCCTAAGCGGTACCGATCGAAAAGTCACCGTGAACATTGATCCATCGAAAGTCGTATTTGCCGGACGAAGATTGTCGGTGGGATCGGTGGGATTGGTTCCGGCCACAAACTCGCCGTAGTTGCTCATGCCGTCGCCGTCATCATCTGCGGTAGCCGAGGCCGCGGTGGCCGAATTAAAATAGGACTGTTCCCAATCGTTAGGCATCCCGTCATTATCCGTGTCGGACCTG
>DATFCK010000601.1:0-10077 GCA_035253185.1 Chthoniobacterales bacterium
TGTTGAAACCGTCTCATGCGCCGGACTGGTCTGCCCAATGCCCATTCTTTATCCGTGAATTTTTTGTCCACACCGCGACATCGATGGTTTTCCCCGGAGGTTGTGAGCCAGCCCAACGTTTGTCATCCCGAGCGCAGTCGAGGGATCTCGGCTGCTTGCGTGTCGTGTTGCGCAGTTGAGAGATCCTTCCACTTCGGTCGGGATGACATGGCTTTGCTCTGGGCATTACCACAGAGGCAACGAAGTTGATCGACCGGGTCTCTTGATTTTGTAGCAGCGAAGGGCAGGCCCGCCGGTTATCATTTCCCATCCTGATGAAAGCGGGCTTTGTCGAAAAACTGATCGGCCGCCTGGGCAAGATCGACGCCAGCGAAGTGCAGAATTATTTTCTGCGCCTCGCTCAGGAAAAAGGTTTTCTCGAGACCGTTTTCAACGCCATCCAGGAAGGAATCATTGTTACCGACGCGAAGGGTCTGATCACTTATCTCAACGAAGCAGCCTGCGAACTTTTCGGCCTCGAAAATCAAAACGCGATCGGCAAACGGCTGGATGAGCGCGTGCGTGGACTGGACTGGGGCGCGGTGTCTCAAGCGCAGGGACCCATTACCCGGGACATGGAAATTTTTTATCCGGCTAACCGCTTCATCAATTTTTATATCGTGCCGTTAGTCATCGAGCGGCGTGACGCCCTACAGGTGGACGGCGAAACCGGAACGCCACCACCATCACCGAAGTCATCGGCCACGGTCGACGAGCAACCCGAACAGGTCGGTTACGCGATTATTCTGCGCGATATTACCGAAACCCGGCGTTCGGCGCAGCAAACGATCGAGTCAGAACGGTTGAACGCGCTGACGTTGCTGGCGGCAGGGGTCGCGCACGAGATCGGCAATCCGCTCAACTCACTTCACATCCATTTGCAATTGATGGAGCGCAAAGTGCGAGAGCTGGACGGGCCGCCAAGGAAAGACCTTCAGGAATCGATAGAGGTTGCCCGGGCCGAAATCAGTCGCCTGGATTCAATCGTTAGCCAGTTTTTGCGCGCGATTCGTCCCACCAAACCGCACCTCGTGGCCGAGAACATCAACGCAATCGTGGATGAAGCGGTTCGCTTTTTTGGTCCCGAAATCAAGGATCGCGACATGGTTGTCGAACAAGAGCTGCGTTCCGATCTTCCGTTAGTCCAGGTAGACCGCGATCAAATGAAGCAGGCGTTCTACAACGTGATCAAAAACGGCATGGAGGCGATGAAACGCCGAGGAATCCTGCTGATCCGGACAGACATGGACGCGACCCATTTGATCATCAGTTTCAAAGACACCGGCGGCGGAATCACCGCGGAAAATCTGGGACGCGTATTTGAGCCGTATTTCACGACCAAGACGTCCGGAACGGGACTGGGTCTGTTGATTGTGCGCCGAATTGTGCGCGAACATGGCGGCGAGCTGGCAATTGAAAGCAGTGAAGGCAAAGGCGTTACCGTGACGATTCGGCTGCCATTCCGTGATCAGCGGGTTCGAATGCTGGAAGCGGGACCGGCACCGCGTGCGGGAAGCGCCGAATCCCAGGGGCGAAGCCAGAGCAACCATGGCGATTGAGGTCAATCGCCGCTACCGGTTAACCGAGGAGCGCCATGTTACCTTTGATTACCAACGCGCCGGTAGCGGCGGTTCACCGAACCGCCATGGCGTCGAGCTTTCCCCGAGTCTAACTCACGGGAATTAATCGGGCCCTGCAGACCATGGCGATTGGGGTCAATCGTAGCTACCGTTAACCGAGGAGCGCCATGTTACTCATCTTGACCACATCATCCGGCTTGGGTTGCCTCCATCGGCAGGGCGTTGATGCCACGGACGTTCGCCGACGATATTAAATGTGCGGTGAACTAATTTAGCGGTGGCGAAGCCGAGCGAAGCCAGTGAGAATAATTGACGCACTGAGACGCGTTGTCCATCTGCGGATATCACAATATTGAATGGATTCTCTTCAGCCAACGATCCTTGTTGTTGATGACGAAAAGCATACCCGGGATGGTCTCCGGCGATTGCTGGAAGATCATTATGATGTCTACGTGGCGGCCGATATCGCCGGCGCGATGGACGTGCTCGAGCGCGAATCAATCAGCCTGGTTCTGACAGACTTGCGTCTGGGCGCTGAGGACGGAATGCAACTTATCGATCGCGTGCTAAAGATGCCGCACCCGCCGATTTGTATCATGATGACCGCATACGGCTCGGTGGATACCGCGGTCGAAGCGATGAAACGCGGCGCCTACGATTTTGTGACCAAGCCCCTGAATCTGGACAAGGTCGAGATGCTGATTGCGCGGGCGTTGAAAAGCCAAACTCTGGAACAGGAAAATCGTACCCTCCGCCAGCAGGTGGACGACCGGTTCGGTCTGGAAAACATCTGGGGCGAATCCCCGGCGCTACATGAGGTGCTCGACACCATCAAACAGGTCGCTCCGTCCTCGGCTAACGTGTTGATTGAAGGCGAAAGCGGAACCGGCAAGGAACTGGCTGCGCACGCCATTCACAATTTGAGTCGCCGCAACAAGACAAAATTTGTGGTGGTGCATTGCGCTGCTCTCTCTCCGCAGTTGCTCGAAAGCGAACTGTTTGGTCACGAAAAGGGTGCGTTTACCGGCGCCACCGAACGCCGAATTGGCAGGTTCGAGCAGGCCAACGGCGGTACTATTTTTCTCGATGAGGTTGGTGAGATTGATCCCAGCACCCAGGTAAAGCTATTGCGAATTATGAGCGAGCAGCGCGCGTTCGAGCGGGTGGGCGGTAATCAAACCCTGCGCGCGGATGTTCGGATCATCGCTGCGACTAACAAAAATCTGGAGAAGCTGGTGCAGGAGGGAAAATTTCGCGATGACCTGTTCTTTCGGCTCAATGTCGTTAGGATTTACATGCCGCCGTTACGGGAGCGGAAAGAAGACATTCCGGTTCTGGTTCGCGGATTTCTCCGGCACTTTTGCAAACTGAATGACAAGCCACTGCTCGAGCTCACCGCGGACGCGATGGATGCGCTATTGAGCTACGATTGGCCGGGAAACGTTCGTGAACTTCGCACTGCCATCGAACATGGCGTAGTAATGGCTACCGGCCCTAAAATCACCGTGCGCGATTTACCAATGCCCGTCCGTCAGGCTGCGACCGCCACGCTTCCGGGAGGAATCTCACCGAGCCGGGCGTTCGGCGGCCGGACCAGTCCGCTTGATTTGCATGAAACCGAACGAAAACTGATTCTGCAGGCGCTGGCCGGTTCCAAGGGTAATGTGACAGCCGCAGCCAGGAAGCTCGGGATCAGCCGGCGCACACTTCATCGGAAGATTAACGAAATGAATGCTGAGAAAGCCGAACTAACTACCACGGCAGTCGCTGCCGAACCGGAGAAAAACAATGCCGGGGGCCGCTGATTTCGTTCAACGCGCGGTCCACGCGATGGAAGCCGGAGGTCTGGCCGTGTGGATCCGGCGCGGACTGGTGGTGGTCGTTCTCTTTGCCGTGGCCGGCTATTATATGTGGAACTTCCGCGGGCTGGCCACTTCCCAGGCCATGGACCAGGCGCAGATCGGGCGCGAGATCGCCAGCGGACACGGTTGGTCGACTAATTTTGCGCGACCCCTCGCGGTGGGTCAGCTGGAGGCGCATGGCCGGAACGTAAAAACAGACATTTGGATTGATACCTACAACGCGCCATTGCCTCCCCTCGTTAACGCAATCGCCTTGCTGATGGTAAAATCACGATGGCAAATGGGCGCTTCGGACCTCGTTTACGCCGGGGACAAAGCCATCGCCACCATGTCGATTCTGTTTTTCCTTGGATCGGTTGGCCTGCTGTTTCTTATCGCCCGGCGGTTGTTCGATCAACGAATCGCGATCTTCGCCTGCGCCCTGGTCCTGTTGTGCGATATGCTGTGGCAGTACTCGTTAACCGGCCTGCCCCAGATGCTTCTGCTGCTGTTGTTCAGCGCCAGCTTGTATTGCCTGGTGCGGGCGGTAGAAGCGAAATACGCCGGTGCGCCGGTGACCCGCTGGCTGGCGGCGGTTGGCCTCGGATTCGGTCTCCTCGGACTCACTCACGCCCTAACGATTTGGATTTTTCTGGCTCTGTTGATCGTTTCGGTCCTGTTTTTCGCCCCCCGCGGCTGGGCCGCGGCAATCATGCTTGGCGCGTTCGCAGTTGTTTATGTCCCCTGGCTGATCAGAACCTGGATGGTGTGCGGGAACCCGGCTGGAATCGCGTTTTATTCCCTGTTTGATGGCGTAGGGAAAAGCGAAACCGCCTGGATGCGCCAGCTTTCGTTCGATTGGACCAACCTTTCGATCGGAGCGTTTAGAAACAAGCTCAGTAACAATCTGGTCAACCATATGGCCCGGATTTTTCAGTTGTTAGGCTGGAACGTGGTGGCCATGGCATTTTTTCCGGCCTTATTGCATCGATTCAAGCGGCCGGAAACCTCCTCTATCCGCTGGATCGTCCTGGCGATGTGGGGCGGCGCGCTGTTCGGGATGTGTCTCTACGGAATGACCGAAGAACAGGGATTCACCCCGAATCAACTCCATCTCCTCTTTATTCCCATCATGGTTTGCTACGGCCTGGCGTTCCTGTTGGTGATGTGGAATCGGCTCGAAGTAAACATTCCGTTTGGACGGCTCGCGTTCATTGCCCTCCTTTTCCTGCTTTGCGCCTTCCCGATGGTGAATACCATGCTCCTGTCCGGCCGGAAACCGCAGGTAATTTATCCGCCCTACGTTCCGCCTTACGTGGCGATTTTGCGTAGTTGGATGCAGCCTAACGAAATCACGGCCTCAGACATGCCATGGGCGATCGCCTGGTATGCCGGACGCCGCAGCGTCTGGTTGCCGGACAAGGTCAAAACATTCACCGAGCTGAGCGATTACCAGAAACTGGGCGGCCCGATTCCCGCCATATATCTCACCCCGATTAGCGGCAGTAGTAACAAATGGGGAGACATCATCCATGGCGAATATAAGGATTGGGCCGGCATCATTCAGCGAACGGCCAGTTTGGAAAAGTTTCCGCTACGATATGCCACCCTTGCTCTGGGTGTGAACGAGGAAGCGCTGTTTCTTAGCGACACCGACCGGACCAAAACCAAGCCGAAGTGATTTAATCGTTAGGCCAATGCAAACGACGAGGATTTTTGGAACCGACGGGGTGCGGGGAGTGGCCAACGTCGAGCCGGTAACCGCAGAAACTGCTCTAAAACTGGGCCGGGCCGCGGCCCATGTTTTCATGCGGTTAAATCCGCGCACCCTGCCCGAAGGGGTCCGGCCCAAGATCGTTCTCGGCAAAGATACGCGGCTTTCCGGTTACATGCTGGAGAATGCGATGGTGGCAGGGTTAACCTCGTTAGGCGTGGACGTATTGCTGATCGGGCCATTACCCACCCCGGGTGTTGCCTACATTACCCGTTCGCTGCGAGCCGATGCCGGCATCGTCCTGTCCGCCTCGCACAACCCCTACGAGGATAACGGCATTAAATTCTTTCGGCACGACGGTTATAAGCTCGATGATCAGGTCGAACAGGAGATCGAACGGCTGGTTTTCACCGGGGAAATCGAATCGATCCGGCCAACCGCCGGCAAGATCGGCCAGGCCAAACGCATTGATGACGCGTTAGGGCGCTATGTGGAGTTTGCCAAACAAAGTTTCCCCCGCGGAATGTCGCTGGACGAAATGCACGTCGCGGTGGATGTCGCCAACGGCGCTGCCTACAAATCCACCCCCTGCATTTTACGGGAGCTCGGCGCCAATCTGACCGTTGCCCATAATGAGCCGGATGGAACGAACATCAACATGCAGTGCGGCAGCACCTATCCGCAGGAAATTCAGCGGATCGTTCGGGAAAGCGGCGCCAGGGTCGGCATTACCCATGACGGCGATGCTGATCGGGTGTTGTTATGCGATGAAAATGGCGAAATCGTTGATGGCGACGAAATCCTGGCCATCGCCGCGACCAGCCTTCTCCGGTCCGGCCGGCTGCAGCAGGATACCGTGGTCGCCACCGTAATGAGCAACTTCGGACTGGATGAAACGCTGGCCGCCGCCGGCGGCAAACTGATCCGGACCAAGGTCGGCGATCGCTACGTGATTGAAGAGATGTTACAGCGAAAGCTCAATCTTGGCGGCGAGCAAAGCGGTCACATGATTTTCCGCGATTTTACAACCACCGGTGATGGTATTGTTAGCGCTCTCCAAATCCTGCGCATCATGCACGAAACGGGTGAGCCGCTGAGTAAACTCAAAACCTGCTTAAAAAAGTACCCACAGGCCCAGCGCAACTTAAAGGTGAAATCCAAACCGCCGATCGAGGAATTACATGAAGTGGTCCGCCTTCGGGATGAGATCGAGCGGGAGCTGAACGGTAAAGGCCGGGTGCTGTTGCGATATTCCGGCACCGAACCGAAAATACGGCTCCTGATCGAAGGCCGGGAATTCGAGCAGATCGACAAGCATGCCAACCGGATGGCGGACGCCATTCAAACCGCGATCGGCGCGAACTAATACTTTTGATGACTCTCGCGAACGTAGTTGAAGCTCTGTTGTTCAGCGCGCAAAAGCCGCTTGAAATAGGCGAGATTACGGCCGCGATCAAGGGCGCCGGCACCGAGGACGAGCTCGATCGCCCTAACGAATTTGCAAAGGTCCGCGACGCCGAAGTGGCGGCCGCGGTCGAACAGCTGAAGATCGAATACATCGAGCAGCAGCGCGCGTTTCAGCTAATGGAGAAAGCGGAGGGCTGGCAACTGGTGAGTGACCCCGCTTACGGCCCCTGGGTGCGCCAGTTGTTTCCGGGACCGAAACCGGCCCGGCTCAGCGCGCCGGCGCTGGAAACCCTCGCCATTATTGCCTATCGACAGCCGATTACCCGCGCCGACGTGGAAGCGGTTCGCGGCGTTAATATTGATGGCGTTTTGCAAACCTTGATGGAACGCGGCCTGGTTAAGATTTCGGGGCGAGCGGAAATCCCGGGCCGCCCGTTGCTCTACGAGACCACGCAGTTTTTTCTCGAGCATTTTGGCTTGCGAAATCTGGATGAGCTGCCTAACGCCGAGGAGCTGCGTAAGCGCTATTTGCCTACGGCCCCGCCGCCGGCGGCGGCTGAAGCGGCCGCTCCCGAAGCTTCCGAGGCGGTGGAACAAACGCCGCCACCCGATCAGAGCGTGGCGCCAGCCCCCTCCGGGTAGCGCGCACGTCTTGTGTGCTGGCGAAGACGTCTCGTCTTCGCGGACTTTTTCTGAGGAGCATAGGCTGCCAGCCTGTTGGCCTCGGCCGCCGTGCCGAGACGAAGTTATTTGCCGGCAAGTTGCCGGCAACAACAGGCTGGCAGCCCGTGCTCCCCAGAACAGAACCGCGCGTTGTGCATTGGTCACTGCTGAGTACTGGTGTTTGCCTCATGGCGCGATTCCCCACCCTCATCCTTCTTCTTTTGGCTTCAGCCGCCAACGCTGCAATCACGCCTAACAACTGCTCCAGAGCAGCCAAGTATTCCGAATCAAAGCGCGGCCTGTCGCTCCTGGTAATTCAAAATGGCCAAACCATCTTCGAGCGATATGCCAGGGGCGCATCGCCTAACGGCCGGTGGCCGATTTTCAGCGGCACAAAGAGCTTTTGGGGCCTGGCTGCGCTGTGCGCAGTGAACGACGGCTTGTTCAAGCTGGACGACCCGGTTGCGGCCACGATCACCGAGTGGAAAACGGATCCGAGAAAATCGCGCATCACCATTCGACAGCTCCTGAATCTGACCAGCGGCCTCGAGGGCGCCTCCCGCCTGCACCGGTCGTCGTTCGCGAACCGTAACGCGGCCGCGATTCGCGTGCAGTGCGTGGCCGAACCCGGAACCCGGTTTATTTACGGTCCAAGCCATCTTCAGGTTTTTGTCGAAGTGTTGCGCCGCAAGCTGGGCGGGCGCTCCTCGATTTCATATATTCAGGAAAAGGTGCTGGGTCCGCTGAATCTGGGGGCGATGGAGTTCAAGGCTGACCGTCGAGGTAATCCTTTGGCCGCAACCGGGTTTGAATTGACCGCCCGCGAATGGGCGCGGTTAGGCCAATTAATTCTGTCGCACGGCAGCTATAACGGCCGCCGAATCGTTTCGGCGAATTTATTGAACGAAGCATTGAGCGGATCAGCTCCAAATTCGGGGTATGGACTTACATTTTGGTTGAACAGCCAGGCTCCACGCGGAGTCGAACTGGACATCGAAAAAGAACTGGACCTGCCGTGGGAACGCGCTCGCTGGAATAACGTCTGCATTGCCAGGGCGGCCCCGGCTGACATGGTGATCGGGCTGGGCTCCGGTTACCAGCGCCTGTTTGTAATCCCTTCATTGAATGTCGTAATCGTTAGGCAGGGAAAAGACGCCAAGTTCTCGGACAGCCACTTTTTACGTCTTCTCCTTGGGCGAGGGTAAATGGAACGCAATCACCGCAGATTTGACTGAATAACGTTTTGTGGCCACGATGCGGTCCCTGAACTTTTCGTAACTTAAAACGGCGCGTGGAAGCCCGGTTTTAGACCAGCCGCTGCCACCGCTCAACCCTGACAATCATATGAACAAATGGACTGTTGGCTGCGGCGGGATGCTGGTAATCCTGGGCGTCATTGCACTCGTGCTCGGACTGCTGTTGTTGGGCCGATACAACAGCCTGGTCAAGCTCGACCAGGAGGTTAACAAAAAGTGGGGTGACGTGCAGACAGTGTATCAACGGCGCGCCGACCTGATTCCGAACCTGGTGAATACGGTTCAGGGCGCGGCGAATTTCGAAAAATCCACCCTAACGGAAGTGGTCAATGCCCGGGCCAGCGTGGGGCGGGTGACATTGGATGCCAGCAAGGCCCCAACCGACGCGGCCCAGTTGCAGCAATTCCAGGAAGCACAGGGACAGTTGAGCAATGCTTTGTCGCGATTGCTGGTGGTTAGCGAAAATTATCCTGAACTGAAGGCGAATCAGAACTTTTTAGGCCTGCAAGCCCAGCTCGAAGGCACCGAAAATCGAATCTCGGTTGAGCGCAACAACTACAACGAAGTCGTGCAGCGATACAACACCGCGGTCCGCAGTTTTCCGACCAACCTGATTGCCGGGATGTTTGGCTTCCCGCCACGACCTTTCTTCAACGCGCAGGCCGGAGCCGATCGGGCACCGACCGTGAACTTTAATTTTGGATCGCCGGCGCCGGCCGCGACGGCAGTTCCCGAAGCCACCGCCGCAGCCACGCCATAATTTGGCCCGTTAGGTGATCGCGCAGATTCTGGGGAGCGCACGCGTGTCGCGTGCTGGTTTCGGCGTGCCGCCGAAACAATCTTTGGATAAGTCCAGGAGCACGAGACGTCCTCGGGGGCACGCCCCAGCGGTGCGTTCCCCAGCTCTTTGGGTTTTCCTGATCGTTTCACTGGCCGGCCTGACCGGCTTTTCATCCGCGGCGGAAGTCATCCCGCCGAAGCCGGACCGGTACTTTAACGATTACGCTCAGGTTGTCTCGCCCGGCGCGGCGCGGCGGTTTAACGAACAACTGGCCCAGTTCGAGCGCGAAACATCGAATCAGGTTTTGGTGGCGATTTTCCCGAAGATGCAAACCGATTCGGACATTGCCGATTACACTCAGCGGGTCGCGCAAAAATGGGAGGTAGGCCAGAGAGATCGGCGCAATGGCGCGGTTCTGTTCGTGTTCACCCAGGATCGCAAGATGTTTATTCAAGTTGGTTATGGCCTGGAAGGCGCACTGCCGGATATCACTGCATTCGATATCACCGAATACCGGATCAAGCCGCGGTTTCGGGCTAACGACTACGAGGGTGGTATCGCCGCGGGTATCGACTCGATCATTAAGGCGATTCAAGGGGAGTACAAAGGAACCGGTAAAACGGTTAAGGAAAGAGCCGGCCAGACTAACGGAAGCGGATTTAGCGTCCTTCTTTTTTTCATCATTTTTGTCGTCGCCCTGATCCTGATTTCCGGCATGGGTAAACGTCGCGGACGTCGCCGTCGCGGTTACCGGTATTCCACCTTCGGCGGACCTTTCATTGGGGGGTGGTCGGGC
>DATFCK010000602.1:0-3670 GCA_035253185.1 Chthoniobacterales bacterium
TATCCCGGTCCGGCTCAAAGCGAAACATCTTGGTTACGCGGTATTTATCCTGGCGGGAGTGCTTCTTTGCTTTGATCGGGAACAAACCGTGAGCCACAGCGTGTATCTCGGCGGGGGAATTGCGGGCTGGATTTATGCGCACCTGCTCGGGTTCGGTCATCCATCATTGGTGCAGCGGTTCCTGCGACAAAGGAAGGCTGAGGCCAACCGGTTCGACCAGATGAGTCCGGAACAACTCATGAGCGATGAGATCGATCCCCTGCTGGAAAAAATCGCGCGCAGCGGATTCGTTAGTCTGACGCGAAAAGAGCGGCGAAATCTGGCCAGGGCGCGCGAGAAGATGCTGGAAAAGACTGCCGAAGGCTGACCCTGTTCCGAATTCTCGTAACAGGTCGTTAGTCTTAATTCAAAGCGCCGCATTCCAAAACGCAAGCGCACAATGAGCTTCAAACGTCGGCCACGTTTTGGAGTGCGGCGGTGTTCCGCCGCTTTGGATGACACGACAGTTCGCTCAACGCATAGTGGGCAGCGCCAAGTTGCGTGTATTATTATTGCGCCTTTAACCCAGCCCGGAAATGCCAGCCAACCAACACTGGATAAAAGAAAGATCGGCGAATTCGCTGGATCCACCACAAGTTGAAAGCCGGCTGAAACAAATCGCCGAAAACTGGCCGGTAACCGCTCTACCGCTGGAACAGATCGTCGCCGAATTCCCGCTCGGTCCGGAGCCGCTGCTTCATTTGCTGGCTGTCTCCACCATTTGCGCGTCACGGCTGCAACGCAGCCCCGAGACTTTGCTTTGGTTAACTCATCCGGACATTTGTCTTTCCCGGCGGGGGCCTGCCCAAATGGCTAACGAGTTGCACGGTTACGCCGGCGACAAAATAGCAGACGATAATTTCCGCCTGCTCCGATTGTGGAAAGGCCGCGAGATGGTCCGCGTGGCATTGCGTGAAATCGCTAACGTGGCGCCGCTGGAAGAGACTACCGCCGAACTGTCGCAAATCGCGGAGAACTGTATTCGTCACGTCCTCGGTTACTGGAACACCGAATTGCGCCGAAAATTCGGATCACCCGACACTGAGTTTACGGTGCTCGGTTTGGGGAAACTCGGTGGGGGCGAACTCAATCACAGCTCGGACGTCGATGTGATTTTTGTTTACGGCGAAGAAGGCCAGCTCTCGCCGCGGCTGTCTTATCACGAATTCTTTAATCGCCTGTCTGCCAAAATTATCGAGACGTTCTCGTCATCGCATCCGGAAGGGCCGCTGTTTCGGATTGACCTGCGGCTCCGTCCGGAAGGCTCCGCGGGGCCGCTGGCGCGCTCGCTCGAAAGTATGAGCCATTATTATTACGGGTTCGGCGAAACCTGGGAGCGGCTGGCCCTGATCAAAGCCCGCGGTGTTGCCGGGGATCGCGAGCTTGCTTACGAGTTCTTGCGTCAACATCAACCATTTATTTATCCGCGGAGCCCCACCCCGGATCTCCTGGATGAAATTGCGAGCATCAAGCGGCGCATCGAACGCGATGTGGTCGGGCATGAAGCGCTTGATCGCGACGTGAAATTGGGTCGCGGCGGAATTCGTGAAATCGAATTTGTAGTGCAAACCTTGCAATTCATTCACGGCGCGCGACACGCTTTTCTTCAGGACACCAGCACGCTGCGCGCGCTCCAAGGCATAGCACAACTCGAGTTACTTCCGAAGAAGGACGTGCTGGAGCTCGATCGCGCGTACCGGTTTCTGCGCCGGACCGAGCATCGTCTCCAAATCGAGGCTGAACAGCAAACTCATACTCTGCCAACCGAAGCGGCGCTGGTGCAACGCCTCGCCGTTAGTCTGGGGTTCGAATCGCCCGCAAAATTCCGGAAGGAATTGCAGCAGGAAATGCAGCGGGTGCACGCCATTTTTCGTCGGGTTATTGCTGACCCACCGGCCACCAAGAAAAAGGACACGCTCGATCTCAGCGCCTTTACCAATCCCGATCAGGCATCGAAATCGATCGAACGTTTGGCGCAAGGCAGCAAAACGGCGCACCTGTCACAACGAACGAAACAGGTGTTCCGTAAATTGCGACCGCTGCTGATCGCACAACTCAGTCGTATCGCAAATCCGGACGCAACCCTGACCCAACTGGTGCGCTTCGTCGAAGCCTACGGCTTGCGCAACATGCTGTTTGAGCTGCTGGTGACGAACCCGAATCTTCTCAAGTTGCTCATAACCACATTCGACGACAGCCGTTTTGCCGCCGATTTACTGGTCCGTCATCCCCAACTCCTCGAAGACACCACTCGGGACGACAAGCTCGACAGCGAGATGGATGTCGTCGCCCATCTCCAACAACTGGAAGTGGCGCCGAACAAAGATGATGACTTCGAATACGTGCGCGCGTATCGGCAGGCTCAGCTTCTCCGAATTCTGCTCCGTGACGTCGTTGGCCTAACCGATTTGACCGGCATTTGCCGGGAACAGTCCAACCTGGCTGAAGCCTGCCTGATTCACCTCGTTCAAAAGATCGGCGCGGATGATCTGACCATCATGGCGATGGGAAAGTTCGGCGGACGAGAGATCGGCTATGGCGCCGATCTGGATGTGCTGTTTGTCGGCGATAACATTCGAGCGGCCCAGAAACTATTGTCGATCATCGCGCAGCCAAGCGCGGAAGGTAATCTCCCTCGAGTGGACGCCCGTCTGCGGCCGGAGGGAGAAAAAGGGCCTCTCGTTAGTTCGGTCGAAGCATTCTCCTTGTACTACACCATGCGAGCCCAGATGTGGGAACTGCAGGCCCTGACCAGAGCGCGGCCAGTGATGGGCCCGCTACAGGGCCAGTTCATGGCGATTGCCAAGGGCGCCTGGCGACATGCCGGCGAACAACCAAATCTCTTTGGCCAGATTAACGACATGTTACAAAGGATCCGTCGCGACCGTAGCGCCGGCTCGGATTTTATCAGCCTTAAAACCGGTACCGGAGGAATCATCGAGGCCGAATTTCTCGTCCAGGCATTACAGATGCGGGCGAATATCTGGCAGCCTAACTGGTCGGAAGCAGTCGCCCAGCTGGCTGAGCGCAAGGAATTCAGCGCCACCGAGGCCTCAACCTTAAAGTCGGCCTACCAATCACTGCGACGCTGCGAATCAGTGCTTCGGCGCTACGAAAATGCCGCGGTTTCAGCTCTGCCGGCCGATCCGGTGGAATTGCTTCGATTGAGCCGGCGGCTCGGTTTCAAATCAGTGGAGGAATTCAAGAGCGCATACGAGGCGGCCCGCGCTTCCATCCACGAGATCTATGTCGCGCGGGTTGAGCGCGCTTCGATTACAACTTCACCAACTCTCGCAGAACAAGAAAGCTGACCGCGATTCCGGTAATTACGACCAAGACGAGCAGGCCGAGCACGATACCGACAAAAATCCAATCGGTGGTGCGCGGTTGGCGCGGGGCGCCCCAATGACGCTGCAACAAATCGTAGTTCCGTTTGTTAGACTTGAACCAGAAGGAAAAGGCGTCGCCTATTCCCGGAATGATGCCGACGATTTCATTGATAAGAATGTTGAGCCCCATCCGAGCGAGCAGAATTTTCGGCACCCCACAGCGCGCGGCATAGATCAAACTCAAGGCGGAAGTGATGGCCGATGCGGTATCTCCCAAACCGGGAATCAGTCCGATTAGCGGA
>DATFCK010000603.1:0-4428 GCA_035253185.1 Chthoniobacterales bacterium
GGACAACCCCGAAAAACTTCGGGCTAAAGTTCAAAATTCTTCGCCAGCGCCAGGGCTCCGGCGCGATTCGTCCCCTGGCGACGCGCGAACAAGGCGCCAAAGAGTGCGTTCCACGCTTGCGGAACGAGGATCTTCAATCAAATCAAAAGGCGGGCGAAGGACGCCGTCCCCTGGGCTTTCAACTTTTTCGGACCCTCGGACAGCAGATGTCCGATCCTCATGTCTACAGTGGTGTCATGAAAACCAGAATCCCTGCGCCAGGTCTGTCCGCGGAAAACCCAAATCCCAAACACCGAAATCCAATTAAAGCGGGCCCTGCTTCGCAGCACGAGCTCAACCCGGTTACTCAAAAGGGCTTATCACCGAGCGTTACCGCGCCTTTAAAGACCGGCGCTACGGTGGATGAAATTGACGGTTATCTCGAGCTGGGGATGTCGGTTGAAGCGCTCGACAAGGTGCGCGAAACGCTGGCCGGCGCGACGATCACGCCGGAGGAATTTCAAACGTGCATTTATGCCCTCCTCCAAAGTGACGAGCTGCAGCGTTGGACAAAGCAAATTGAAACCGCCTATCGACGGGTCGCGGATCCCGCCGATGATCGGGTGCGTTCGGCAATGCTGAATTATTATTTCAGCATCAACCAGTCGAAGAAGGCGTTTTTGTTCTTTCCGCGGCGTTCGACCAAATTTTTCGACGCCTGGACGATGATGCAGGTTTGTCTCGACCTGGGCCGGCTCGATGAGGCGAAGAAAGTGGCTCGATATTGCCGCGGAAATCTGGCGTCGGCCAAAGATGACTTCACCAAAGCATCGATGATTGACGCTCTGGCGGGATATCATCTGCGGAATAACGAGTTCGACGAGGCGTTAAATTTGTGGACCGACGCGCCGGTGGAACCTGCTTTCCACCCCCAAAGGGTTAGCGGTGTGGTCAAAGCGCGGCTGATGCAGGCGTTACAAGCGGCCAAAGCCGGACTTGCGGTCGCGAAGGTGATGCAGGATCAGGCGGAAATCGACTTGCAGTTGCCCGGCAATAGTCAGGCAATCAGCGCTGATGCGGTGCGCGAGTTGGCGGCACTTCAAGATCGGATAGAGCGGGTGATTGGAGAGCTGTGAAGTTTGAAGTTTGAGGTTTGAAGTTTGAAGTTTGAAGTTTGCAGTTTGAGGTCGGTTGCGCATCTCACCTGGTGCCATCTCGGGGGTTTCAACGTCCAACCCTGGATGAAGAGAGGAAGCAAACAGCGAACGTCGAACATCGAACGCCGAAAGCTCGATAGCGCGCAACGCCGCCCCAGCGCGCTCTGCCGCACCGGGAGCATGGCGGCGCGCGGTTTCCTCACGCCCCCCGCCGCAAGAGGACAAGATTCAGACGCCAAGGGACATAGGGTGCGGTTTCGAGAGGCCGTGGCTAATAAAAGTTGCATCCGAATCAACGAGCAGGCGCTTGAGTTTGTCTTTAAGTGGTGTTCGTTCTTCAACCCTGGCGGCCAAAGTTAAAATACCGAATCCGCTGCGCGCTTTGGCCGCATCCAACCGGAAAGAACCACCGCGAATAGAAAGTAGAATTTCGAAAGTAGAAAAACGTCGCAGGAGCCAACTAACTCCCACTCACCTCTTCTTAAATTAGAAAATTGAAAGGCTAACGCAGAAGGCTCGGAGGCTCATTACACCTCGCTTCCGTTCCTGATCCCACCCCATATGAAACGAACCTCCTCTATTATAATGATGGCCGCGGTCGCACTGAGCGGTCCCCTGCTGTTTGGGGCGCCGGAAACGTCGCCTCCACCAATGAGTGTTGATCAGCTGGTAGCGAAGAACGTGGAGGCGAAGGGCGGCGCGGCGGCGTTGAAAGCTCTTCAATCCATCAAGTTCACCGGCAAACTCCTGGTGAACCAGGGACAAATTGCGTTTGGCTACGTGGAGACGCGGAAACGGCCTAACCAGGTGCGAATCGAAGCGTCGCTGCAGGGAATGACCGCGGTGCAATCGTATGACGGCACCGAAGGCTGGAAGATTTCTCCATTCCAGGGCCGAAAAGACCCGGAGAAAATGTCGGCCGATGATACCAAGGCGCTTTGGGAAGATGCGGAAATCGATGGTCCGTTAGTCGATTGGAAAGAAAAAGGCAGCACGGTCGAGTATCTGGGCACCGAAGACGTGGATGGCACGCAGGCCCACAAGCTCAAAGTTACGCGCAAAAATGGTGATGTGACTTACGTATATCTCGATCCCGATCATTTCCTGGAAATTCGAACCTTGACTCAGCGCATGCAGAACGGGGCGCAGGTGGAGGTCGAGACCGATCTTAGCGATTACGAGAAAATAAGCGGCGTGTTCGTGCCGTTCTCAGTCGAAACCGGACGCAAAGGCGATCCCGACAAGCAAAAGCTCATCGTCGATAAAGCCGAAGGCAACACGGCGTCGGATGACTCCGTATTTAAATTTCCGGCTACTGCTTCCAAATAATTTTTCCTAACCACCTTATCATGCGTATCCCACTCTCCATCTTCACGACTTCATTTATTATTGCCGGCATTTCAGTCGCCGCCGGTCAGACATCTTATAATTCCGCCACTATCTCGGGTCTCGGCGCGCGCAACATCGGGTCCGCCACCATGAGCGGCCGCATCGCCGCGCTTGCCTGCAATCGCGAGGCTAACGGCAAGCTCACCATATTTGTCGGCGCCGCCAGCGGTGGCGTTTGGAAATCCGAAGATGGCGGGACGTCTTTCCGCCCGGTATTCGATGAACAACCGGTGCAATCAATCGGCGCGGTAACGCTCGACCCGAAAAATGCAAAAAACGTCTGGGTTGGCACCGGCGAATCCTGGACACGCAATAGTGTGTCGATCGGTAACGGTGTTTATCGCTCGACCGATGGCGGCGAAAGCTGGACCTACGCTGGTTTGCCTAACTCGGAACGGATTGCCAAACTTTTGGTTAGCCCCCAAAACAGCGACACGGTTTATGCGGCGGTGCCCGGTGCGTTGTGGAGCGATTCGGCCGAGCGTGGGCTCTACAAAACGACGGACGGCGGCAAAACATGGAATCTGATCCTGAAAGGCTCCAACCTTTCCACCGGCTGCTCGGAGATCGCGATGGATCCGAGCAATCCCAACGTGCTGCTCGCCGGCATGTGGGATTTTCGTCGCAAAGGCTGGACATTCCGTTCCGGCGGTGATGGACCGGACGCGGTTTCAGGAAGCGGGCTTTTCCGTTCGACTGATGGCGGGTCCACCTGGAGCGAAATCACCCCGGAGAACAGCAAAGGTTTTCCTAACAAACCATACGGCCGGCTCGCGATCGCATTCGCGCCTTCGAACGCGAAACGCGTCTACTGTTTCGTCGAAGGTGTTGATAGCGCGCTGTTCGTCTCCGACGACGGCGGGGCGACCTGGGACAAACGCGACAAGAGCACCTGGATGGTGTGGCGTCCGTTTTATTTCGCGAACCTGATCGTGGATCCGAAAAATCCGGATGTCGTTTTCAAGACTGATGGCGCTTTGATTAAAAGTGAGGATGGCGGCAAAAGTTTCGCCACTGTGGGCGGATTTGTGGGCGCTCACGGCGACGTGCACGATGTCTGGATCGATCCCACCGACTCTCAAATTGTCATCAACGGCGACGACGGCGGAATTTGGTACAGCTACAACGGCGGCGCCAAATGGTGGAAAGGCGAAAATCTGCCGATTTCGCAGTTTTACCACGTGAGCGTGGATAACGAAGATCCGTACCGCGTGTACGGTGGTCTCCAGGACAACAGTTCGTGGGTCGGAGACTCGCAGTATCCGGGCGGAATCACCAATAACCGGTGGGAAAATCTTTATACCGGCGACGGCTTCTGGGCGTTTCCCGACCCGGCTGATCCCGATTACGTGTACGCCGAGTATCAGGGCGGGGCCATTGGACGCATCAACCGCAAAACGTTACAGGGTCGCAACATTCAGCCCACCCCTAACTACAAGGAGAAGCTGCGCTGGAACTGGAATGCGCCCATTGCGCTTTCACCTAACGAGAAGGGCACGATTTACATCGGCGCGCAGTTCCTGTTCCGGTCGCGCGATCACGGCCAGCATTGGGACCGGATTTCGCCCGATTTGACGACGAACGATCCGGAAAAGCAGAAGCAGGAACAATCCGGCGGAATCACGGTCGATAACTCGGCGGCGGAAATGCACACGACGATCTATTCCATCAGTGAGTCGCCGAAGGACAAGAATGTCATCTGGGTCGGAACGGATGACGGGAACGTGCAAATGACCCGCGATGGCGCAAAAACGTGGACCAACGTTGTGGCCAATGTGCCTAACCTGCCCAAGAACTCCTGGGTGAGTTGGGTCCAGGCCAGCAATTTCGATCCAGGAACGGCTTACGCGACATTCGATCGCCATACTTATGGCGACATGGCGCCGTACTGCTACAAGACCTC
>DATFCK010000604.1:0-6570 GCA_035253185.1 Chthoniobacterales bacterium
AGCGTGGATCCGATCGCCGCGCTGCGAGCGGATTGAGCGGCGGCCATGAGCGATATTCGTTACAGTCTTCGCCAACTGGCCAAGCACCCCAGCTTTACGGTCATCGCGATCTTCGCCCTGGCTCTCGGCATCGGAGCGAACACGGCGATTTTCAGCGTGGTAAACTCGGTATTGTTGCGACCGCTGCCGTATCCCGACTCAGACAAACTGATCCTGGTGCGGGAACGAACAAACCTGTTTGATAACGGGGCGGTAGGTTATATGAACTGGCTGGACTGGCATCAGTCCCAGCGCAGCTTTACCGAGCTCGCACTCGTTAGGCGCGAGAGTTTCAATTTTTCAGTCAATAGCGATACCGCCGCGCCCGAACGCATCCGCGGACTTAGGGCCAGCTCCGGCTTGTTGTCCGTCCTGGGATTGAAATTGAAGTTGGGGCGAGATCTGACTCCGGCCGAAGACAACGCCGGCGCGCCCGATGTCGCCCTGATCAGCGAAAAGTTGTGGCGAAACCGTTTTGCCGGGTCCGGCTCCGTGCTCGGTAAACGCGCGCTGATCGACGGGTTGATGCGCGAAATTGTCGGAGTGTTTCCTGCCACTCTCCAGTTTGGCCGCTACCCGGATGTGATTCTTCCGTTAGGCGAAATTGCCAAGGAACCGGGCATGCTAAGCCGGGACAATCATCAGGGCTTCTCCGCGCTCGGCCGATTGAAACCGGGAGTGAGCCTGGAGCAGGCCAAGGCCGATCTGGATGCGATCGCTGCCGATCTGGAAAAAAAATATCCGGACACGAACACCGGGCGACGGGTGCGGATGGACCTCTTGTTTGAAGCGATTGTGGCTGACTACCGGGCGATGTTGAACATGCTGCTGGGCGCGGTGGGTTGCGTGCTGCTTATCGCCTGCGCCAATGTTGCCAACCTCCAGCTTGCCCGAGCTCTTTCTCGAGCGCAGGAAATGGCCGTGCGTGCTGCGCTGGGCGCAAGCCGATGGGCGATTTCGCGCCAGCTATTGGTAGAGAGCACAATACTCGCCGTGGCCGGAGCCGCTGCGGGCGTGTTGATGTCACTGTGGAGCCTGGATGCGATACTTGCCCTGACCCCAGCGAACGTGACGCGGTTCCACGAAACCAAGATCGACGTCCATACCCTTCTGTTCACCGCGCTCACGGCAATCGTTGCCGGAATTTTGGTTGGAATATGGCCCGCGCTTCGCATTTCCAATGCCGTTTCCATCGCCGGTGCCCTGCATGAAGTCGGCAGCCGAGGATCGAGCGACGGGGTCAGCCGGCAAAAAATGCGCTCGGCATTGGTGGTGGCCCAGGTAGCACTTGCGATTGTTTTGCTCGCCGGCGCCGGATTAACTCTCAAAAGTTTTTGGCACGCTCAGAACGCGCCGCTCGGCTTCAATCCGCGCGGCATCGTGACCTTCTCTATCTCGCTGTCAGAAGCGAAATACGATACCGACGACCAAAAAGCAGCTTTCTGGAATCAACTCCTCGAACGAGTGCAAACGCTGCCTAACGTCGAAGCAGCGGCCATCGGTAGCAACAGTCCTTTCGATGATACGGAATGGGATAGCAATTTTCATATCACCGGCACACCACCCATTCCACCGGGGCAGGAGCCCTCGGCCGAAGTTAACCCGGTGTCAGCCGATTACTTTCGCGTGATGGGGATGCCGATTTTGCGCGGTCGCGCCTTTGGCCCGGAGGATCGTCCGGGGAGGACGGGACATTCGCGATCGATCATCATCGACGAAACATTCGCCCGGAAATATTTTCCTGGCAAAGATCCCATCGGCCAACACATCGACGACAATCAGACGCTCGATAAAAACGCGCCGCCTATGACAATCGTGGGCGTAGTGCCGCGCACTCGTAACGAAGCGCCGGGTGAAGACAACTCTGAAAAGTTCGGGATGGTCCAGGAGTATCTCTATTCGGCCCAGGATCCGCAGGGGTCGTGCAACCTTCACGTTCGGACCTCCGCCAGCGATATAGCGCCGTTGGTGGCGGCGGTTAAACGCGAAGTTCAGGCGATCGATCCAGATCAGCCGATCGGCCCGGTCTCCACCATGGAGCAGGACATAGCGTCCAGCCTGGCCACCCGGCGCCTAACGATGGCCCTGCTCACGGCGTTCGCGGTATTGGCGTTGATTTTGGCCAGCGTCGGGTTGTATGGTGTCATGGCGTTGTCAGTGACACAGCGCACCCGCGAACTGGGCATCCGGATGGCGTTAGGCGCGGCCCGCGCGAATATTTTTCGGCTGGTCTTTAGCCACGGCATCGCCCTCACGGTGGTGGGAATACTGGTTGGTCTGGCCGGGGCGATGGCGGTTGGCCGAGCGCTGGTGTCTCTTCTTTACAATGTTGGGATGCTCGATGTCGGCGCAACCATTCTGGCGGTTGTGTCACTGCTCACGGTGGCGCTGATCGCGTGCTTCGTTCCGGCTCGGCGCGCAACCAGAGTGGATCCGGTGATCGCGCTACGCAGCGAGTAACGGCCCCCCGCTACATCTCAAAATGAATCAATCGCCAATCGACCTGGCCGTCATTGATTCGTAGCTCAGCTACGCTGCGAGGCGCTCCCCGGTTAGGCCGGGTTACGCATCCCGGATTGAGAAACAGCACGCTGTGCCATCTTTCGTTGCGCGGAACGTGAGTGTGGCCGTGCAATAACACGTCAACATTTTCCGGCGGGCGTTCCGGGGGCACATGTTGAAGTCGAAATTTCAGACCGCCACGCTCCAGGTCAACTGTTAGCGGCCATGTGTAATTGGCGTCGCAGTTTCCCCTAACGACTGTGATTTTCGGCCCAATCGCGCGCAGTTCATCCAAAATAGATTCGGCGCATACGTCTCCCAGATGCCAGATCTCTTCGGCATCTTTGGCCAACTCCAATACCCGGGACGGCAGCCGATCGTGAGTATCAGCAATAACCAAAATCTTTCCCACTCCGCAAAGATGCCGAAGAAACCGGCCGCTGCCAGGGGCAGCGGAAACCCCAAATCCCAAGCTCCAACCTCCAGGAAGCTTAAAACTTCAAAATCCCAAATTTGGACTGCGGGAGTTCGTGAGTTTTGCTGGATTGAAGAGTTTCCTGGGGTTTGGGTTTTGGTGCTTGGGATTTCCGCCGGTGGCCAACATCCCATCACCTTGAATACTAAACCTATCCGTTGCTTCCTTTTACCCAGCGGTTAGTGTCGGCCCGGTGTCGTTTAGCGATTTTGGTCTGGCAACGGAGGTTGTGCGCGGCGTGCAGGCAATGGGTTTCAAGGAGCCGACGCCGATTCAGCTTCGTGCCTTCCCGTTAATTCTGGGCGGTAAAGATTTAATCGGTACTGCCCAAACCGGTACCGGCAAGACCGCGGCGTTCGCGCTCCCAGTCCTGACCCTGCTCGCTCATCATGGGAAATTCCGCTGTCTTGTTCTAGAGCCCACCCGCGAGCTGGCAGCACAGGTCGAAACGGCTTTCCGGGACTACGGACGCTTCACCGATCTTCGCGTAGCCGTGATCCACGGCGGCGTCGGTTACGGAAAGCAGAAGGATGAGATAAAACGCGGAGTCGACGTGGTTGTAGCTACGCCGGGCCGTTTGCTCGATCACCTGGAGCAAGGTGTTATCCATTTTCGTGATGTTCACATCCTGGTGTTGGACGAAGTCGATCGCATGCTGGATATGGGTTTCCTGCCGGATGTCCGTCGCATCGTTGAAAAAATTTCGACCGACCGTCAAACACTGTTGTTTTCCGCAACCCTGCCTCCCGAGATCGAACGTCTGGCCGCCTGGGTCCTGCGCGATCCCGAGACGGTGGAGATCGGCATTCGCCGGTCGCCGGCTGAAACCGTTACCCACGCTGTTTATCCCGTTGCCGCGGAACAAAAGTTCGATCTGCTCATGGCGTTGCTCGAACGCACCCATTTCGACAGCGTTCTGATTTTTTGCCGGACAAAACAAAATGCCGATCGCGTCGCCCATTCTCTTAAGCACGCCAAACACGCGGTAGCGGTGCTGCATTCCAATCGGACGCAGCGTGAACGAATTGAGGCGCTGGAAGGATTCAAGTCCGGCAAATACGAGGTGATGGTGGCGACCGATATCGCCTCGCGGGGATTGGATATCGCGGGCGTTAGTCATGTGATCAATTATGATGTACCGGAACATCCCGAAGATTACGTGCATCGCATTGGTCGAACCGGCCGTGCCCAAAAGGTTGGGGACGCGTTTACGCTGATGAACGGTCAGGAAGTGCAGGCATTGCAAAATATCGAGCACTTCATCGGTCAGAAAATTCCGCGGCTGAAACTGGAAAACTTTCCCTATCTCTACACCGCTTTATTCGAGCCGGAGTCTTCAGCGGGCACGAAACGCGGCGTTGGCGGCGGGCGGACCCATCGCGGTTATTCCTTCGGGCGAAGGCGAAGATAAATTAGGCCACAGATTTACACAGATTCGCACAAATCCCGATAAGGCACATTCGCTGCCTAACAAATCATCTGTGTAAATCTGTATCCCATCTGCGGCTGAAAATTCGACGGCTATTTCGTTCGAAGCAGCACTTCCCGCGCTACTTCGAGACGCTGAGTTTCCAAACGTTCGATCTGTTCGATAGCGCGCTCTTCCAGGTTGGTCAGATCGATTCCGCGTAACAATGGCGAGGAACCAATTGACGCATTCAATGCCCGCCACAACAGCTGTTTACCGGTGACGCCGAGCACGAGCACTTCGAGCGCTTGGACCAATCCGATCTGCCATTTCTTTTGACCGGCTGCTGTCAACTTAACCCGCGCGACTTTTTCCACCAGCCAGGCTCCGGCTTTGCGAATCGCGCTTTCATTGGCGTTGAATCGTTGCACGACCTTTCTCAGGACATTCTGGTCGGCAACGATATCAGCGCGTAACTCCTGTAGAAACCTGGACAACGGCTCGTCCCGGTGAGTTTTGATTAAATGATCGAGCAGCTCGACCGCGCTGACCGAGCCGGCGAGATGATCATTCAAATATGAAACCAGATTTCTCACAATGCGGATGAGGAATTTGTTGTAGCGATCATTGTTTCAAACTGCACGTGTTTTGGGGCGATTGCTATGGGGATAGTTCGAGCATTTCATCGCTGCCAACACGCCAAGCATAGCCATGTCATCCCGACCGAAGTGGAGGGATCTCACAATGCGGAACACGTTACTCAAGTAGAAGAGGTCCCTCGACTGCGCTCGGGATGACAACCTTTGGGTGCTTAGTCTTCGATCAGCGCGCACTTCGCCGTAGAAACATAACAGCATCGGACCGTTGGCTAGACGCATGCCGCGACGAATACCTCTCCAACATCAGTTCGGCTTGCACCATTGATCGACCCAATCGTTTACGGTTTTGTACCACAGCCGGGAGTTCTGCGGCTTCAACACCCAATGTCCTTCATCGGGAAAATACAGCATTTTGGATGGAATTTTCAGCCGCTGAAGGGTGGTGAACAACTGGAAGCCTTCGCTGACATCGAGCCGGTAATCGAGCTGGCCGTGCACAACCAGGGTTGGGGTTTTAAACTTCTCGGCAAACAGGTGTGGCGAAAATTTCCGGTACCGCTCGCGTTGTTTCCAAGGCGGACCTTTGAATTCCCATTCCGGGAACCAGAGCTCTTCGGTGGTGCCGTAGGCCGACTCGGTATTGAACATGCCATCGTGTGACACCATGCACTTAAAGCGATCGGTGTGGCCTAACAACCAGTTGACCATGTAGCCGCCGTAGCTCGCGCCCAACGCTGCCACCCGGGTTTTGTCGATAAACGGATACGTTTTCTCCACGTAATCGAGGCCTTTCATCAGATCGACGTACGGTTTGCCGCCCCAGTCGCCGCTGATCGAGTCGGTGAACTTCTGTCCGTAACCGGTTGAGCCATGAAAGTTGATCATCACCACCACGTAGCCGTCAGCGGCGAACAACTCCGGATTCCATCGGTACGACCAATCGTTACCCCAGGCGCCCTGCGGTCCGCCGTGAATCAAAAATTTCATTGGGTATTTCTTTGCCGGATCGAATCCGGGCGGCTTCACCATAAATCCCTGAACATCCTCGTTGTTAGCGCTATTGAAGGTGAATGATTCAAGGGGCTGCATGTCGATCCGCGACAGCAGCGCGTCATTCATGTGAGTAACGGGCTGGAATGCCGTTTTGTTCGCTGCCCGCGCCTTCGCTAGATCGTGCCGCCAGATTTCGTTAGGCGCGGCAATAGACATCTTTGTAAAAAATACCGAATCGCCGCGCGAAACCAGATCTCCCGCGTGAGATCCTCCCAGCTCGGTAGCGTTCGAAGCTGGATCATCCGGGAACACCATGAAGATCGGCATCTCACCACGTTGTTCGGCCGTGAACACGATCGGCGATTGTTTCGAGCCCCCGGCTCCTGCAGCCGCGATTGTTTCATGCGGCTCAGATCGCGCCGGATAAATCCAGGTAAAGCTGTCCACTGACAGATCGTATTTTTCGCTGAGATCCCGGGTCTCGCCCGACTCGCGGCTGCGTAGCATGAGCCGCCACTTATCAGACTCAAACCCGGCACGCGCTTGCGATCGCC
>DATFCK010000605.1:0-7087 GCA_035253185.1 Chthoniobacterales bacterium
CAACGTTCAACGTTCAACGTTCAACGTCCAACGTTCAACGTCCAACGTTCAACCCGAATGCACCTCGGGTCGTCCTCGGCAGGCGCTCAACGGGAAGAGGTAGCGGCGATTGACCTCAATCGCCATGGTTGTGGCTTCCGGGTGTGAACAGGCATTATCGTTGGGCGAAGCAGAGCTCAACGCCGACGGCGGATCAGGAAGAAAATTCAACGCTCAAGGGCACTAAAGGAAGCCGGGCGCGCGCTGAACGATGGCTCCGGGTTTTCGTATTAAAAAGAAGCCGTTAGCCATTGATTGACCTTTTTCGAGTTGCTGCATCGAATTTTAACCTCCATACCAGAAAGCCGGTTCGAATCAGGACACTGCGCGCGCCGAAATGAGTTGGACGACGCCGGATGCAGCGCATATTGACGGCAAATTTTATGAAAGATTCGGTAGTCCGCGGATATCCGCTGCAGCTTCTCTACGAACGTCGAAGCGAAGGTCCGATTTCCTTCGGGCACACCGAGCAAGCGGTTCCACCCCCATCAGGTGTGGATCGCCGTGACTGGCTGCGCGCCCTGGCCCAGCTTTCAGAATATCATCTCATCGACTTTACCCCGGTCGAAGACCAGAGCGGGATGGGCCTGTTGTCCGGATCTGCCAAGATAAACGACCTGGGCGTCGAAGTGGTCGAAGCTGGTATCGAACCGCCGATTCCGATCTCTATCGGCAAGAGCTCCCTGGAATAATAACGCACCGCAGGCTCGCAGCCTAACGTGACCCACATCGGGCGATTTGTGCCGCGATGAAATCATTTAATCAGGCCGGCCAAAAGCGCGTTCAGCTCGATCCTGGTAATGCTAGTTTGGCGGTCTATTATGAATAACAGCCGAAATGAGCGTTTGTGCTGCCGTTCAATCCGGGCGATAGTAACGATCTAATTGGATTACTCAGTTTAACTTCACTGCACGGTAGATCGTCAGGTGGGCGTCGCTCATTGGTGGTTTGAAACCCGATTCACGGGAACGGCTCTGTAGCTCCTCAGTTCTTCCAAAATTCAAACACAATGAAACTGTACGTAGGTAATCTCTCTTTTGAGACCACCGAGAACGATCTTCAAGATCTGTTCGAACAACACGGCACTGTCAGTCAGGTCAATCTGATGATGGACCGCATGACGGGGAAATCGCGCGGCTTCGCGTTCATCACCATGGGTGATGCGACCCAAGGCAACGCCGCGATCAGCGCGCTCAACGGCCACAACCTCCACGGCCGCGACCTGACCGTGAACGAAGCTAAACCCCGAGAAGAACGAGCGCGTCCTTATGGCGCGAACCGTTCTTTCGCGGGCAATCGCCGGTAGATCCGGAGTCGATTGCGCAGCCGGCGCTCAGGTGAGCGCCGTGCTGTGACCCGCACCGAATCTTGGGGAGATCGATTTTTTTTGATTCATTAACGCTTGAGTTTCCGCATTCCCATCCATCGGGTTAACTGGACCACCAGCGCGTTCCTGATCGGAACGTTTTTCCTGACGCTGACGGCGGTGCCACTTTATTTATGGCACTTCGGGTTCGACTGGTTTTACTTCGCGGTTTTCGCAGTGTCGCTGGCGTTAACGGGATTCAGCATCAGCCTCGGCTACCATCGATTGTTTTCGCACATGACTTTCCGGGCGAAGCTGCCGGTGCGGTTGCTGACGCTGATCTTTGGCGCGGGCGCGTTTGAAAATTCGGCGTTGATGTGGGCCAGCGAACACCGTCGGCATCATAAACATGTCGATCATGACGACGACCCCTACGACATCACCAAAGGTTTTTTCCACGCCCACATCGGCTGGTTATTGTTCAAGCTTTGGCCGGAGCCGCCGTTCGATAATGTCGCCGACCTGAAGAGGGATCCACTGGATGTGGCAAAACCGGCACATCCACTTGCTTGCGGTGTTGATCGGTTTGGTTGTGCCTGCATTGTTAGGCGCTGTTTGGGACGGATGGGTTGGCGCCCTGGGAGGGTTTCTCATCGGCGGCGTGGCAAGAGTAGTGGTGCTCCAGCATTGCACATTCCTGATTAATTCCGCCTGTCATACCATCGGAACTCAGCCGTATTCAAAACGATGCAGCGCGCGCGACTCGTTCGTGCTGGCGCTGTTTACCTTTGGTGAGGGCTATCACAACTATCACCACGAATTTCAGCACGACTACCGGAACGGAGTGCAACCATGGCAATGGGATCCGACCAAGTGGTTAATCTGGATTTTTTCAAAGATTGGCCTAACAAGTGATCTGCGGCGAGTGCCGAAAGAAACAATTCGTTCGCGGATGACTGAGAAAACGCCGGAGCCTGCGGGATCCGCTACCCCGGCAGCTGCCGGCCGCGCCACAGCCTTGGCGAAGGAGGGCGGGATCATTTGCGGCTAGTTCGTAACGGAACAGACGCGGAATTTCATCTCGCCATAGCCGCTTTACCATCCGGCGGGGTTGACGAACGCCCCCCCGGCCTAACCGCGCCTTTCGATTATTTAGATCGCGACGCCGGTTTGGCCAAGCCATTCCGGAAAGCGTAGGAGGCGATTCCTACGATATTTCGGACACCCAGCTTGGTCATCAGGTTGGTTCGATGCGTTTCCACCGTTCCCACACTGATCTCGAGCTTGGCCGCAATCTCCTTGCTGGTGAATTCCTGCGCAATCAAGCGGATGATTTCCTTTTCTCGCGCGGTTAGGGCCGAAGGCGGCTTATTCGGGTCTGACAGATTATTGGAACCGGAGCCTGATCCCGGTCCCGCCGCGTTTTGAGATGAAAAATAATATTCTCCCCGGCTCACCCGCTCGACCGCCCGCATGAAATCGTCCCAGCTGTTCGTCTTCTCCACGAATCCGTGGGCTCCGGTCCGCGCCAGATCGGCGATGCGATCATCGGTCGGGTAACCGGTGCACAGGAGGACGCGGGTTGTGGGAGCAACCTGCTTCAGTTCCGGCAGCGCATCGACCCCGCTTTTATCAGGAAGATTGATGTCGAGGATTAACACATCCGGCTGGTGTTTGCGGCAGGCATCAATGGCCTCCGCGGCGGTTCCGACCGCGTCGAGCACCGTGTAATCCTTATTTTCACGAGCGAAAAAGCGGGTCATCAGGTCGCGCATAAAGACATGGTCGTCCACAATCACCAGCTTGACCGGAGCCGGGTTAACGGGCGTTTTTTCCTCAGGTGAACTGGGCATTATCCGGCGGAGGCAATGGTTAGGTTAAAAAATAAATGGCGGATTGGAACCTGGTTCGTTGGCCGATTCGTTATCCAATGGCCCGTCGCTTACTCGCGAGGGGATGGCCATTTTTATCATCGCTGACACCTTTTCATAATCGAGATTTGCCCTGTTGCCGGGTGGCGGTAGTTCGTTGGCGCGCGACTCATAACCGGCTACTGGCGCCAGCTCAAAGCGAATCGGCGAGCCATCGAGTATAGGATTTCCTGTAGGCCGGTCTAGCAGTTTTTGGGGAATAGGCATAGCCACGCCTAACTGATAAAAACCTTCTGCAACTGGGCGTTTTCCATTTTCTGCCGAGGAACGGTCCCACTCCCTCTTCTATGAAAACATTTCTTATCAATGCTCGTTTGAGCCTGGCAACTACACTTTTTGCATCTTCGCTTCTGTTCGACGCAAGCGCTGCGACCCTCACGGTCATCAATAGCAGCAACAGCGGCCCCGGTTCGCTGCGGCAGGCAGTCGCCGATGCGCAAGATGGCGACACCATCAATTTCGATCTGCCGCTCAACGATCCCGGCTATGACGCCACTGCCGGTCGCTGGTCGATTCGGCTAACGACCCGGGATGCGAACGATCCGACGCCGGATCCGGGGACGCTTATTGCCATCGCTAAAAGCATCACCATTGCCGGCCCGGGCGGGGACAAAATCCTCGTCACCTGCCCCAGCACTTTTTCCACCATAGGCCATAGTCCACGGCTGTTCTACGTCGCCCCGGGAAAAAATGTCGTCATTTCAGGGCTGACGTTATCCCGTCCGAACACCGCCGTCGATGCCTGTGGCGAATCCAGAGACAGTGGCAGCGTCGCCCTGAACGATAGCGCCAACCTGACAATACGCGGTTGCAGCATCCGCGACACGGTCACCTTGGGGTGTCTTTCCTCCTGGGGAGGTGCGTTGCGAAATGTCGCCGCTTCCGGGCCGGCGACTCTGCGGGTCGAAGATTGCGCCTTTCGAGACAACCGTGGTTCGGACCCGGACTTGGTAGGCGATATTCTCAACGGGGATTTGGGGGACTCTGTGTTCAGAAATTTCTTCCTCGCCACCTTGGTGGTCACGAACAGCACGTTTTCAGACACTGCGCCGGCTTGGCGAACGACTGCCATCCAAAGCGAATCAACTCACATCGGCGGCGTTAACGCCTCGCTCGATGGCTGTGAAATCACGGGTTACCAGATCGCCCTGCGAACCCTCGGAAAGAGTGCGGATAATACTAGCGAGTTCGGCTCAGACTTCACCGTTCGGAACAGCACGATCGCCCATAACGGAATCGGCTTTCACAGGGCTGGCTTCGGCTCCCACACTGCTAGCTTTCGCAACACAACCTTCGCTTATCACACAATCTCGGCCGCGGAGTCGGTGTCGGCTTTCGGCGGGGTGCGCGGCAGCATGCTGGTCGAGAACTGCACCTTCCATAACAACAATTGTTCCCTCGGTCCGCTTGTGGCCAGGCGGTTGACGCTAAAAATTCTGAATTCCACCTTCAGCGAGAATAGCGGGACGCGGGGAGGCGCTCTCTACCTCGTTGACGCCGACGCCGAAATCCGCAACAGCACGTTTGCCGGCAATACGTCCCCGATCTCTTCCAGCATTGCATATGGCGGTGAAAACGGAAACTTCGACTTCCCAACTCAGTTGACTGTCGTTAACTCCATTTTCGAACACGGGAACAGCCCTAACATCGCGCCGCCGCCCCCCTTCGGCACGCTCAACCTCATCTCGCTTGGCTCGAACATCAGCGATGACAATTTCGACAATCGCCTGAACGGTCCCGGCGACCAGCCAAATACTTCTCCCGCGCTCGGACCGTTGCAGGACAACGGCGGCCCGACCAAAACCATCATGCCGCAGCCCGGTAGTCCGGCGATCGGTGCCGGTAACGTGGCCCTGGCCGTCGATCAAAACGGCAACCCCCTCACCACCGATCAGCGCGGTTGGGCGCGGGTGGTGAACAACGCGATCGACATCGGGGCGGTGCAGTCGAACGCCGAAGAACCCTCATTCGTGGTCACGACTGATTCCGACACGACTGATCCGACCGACCAGCAGACCACCTTGCGCGAAGCGATCGCTTACGCGAAATTTCTCGGGGGCACCCAGACGATTACTTTCAACAATGGCAGTGTGAGCGGAGCGAGCGTGAACTTCCATGACGGCGCGCCGCACACCATTCTGCTCAACGGTAGTGAGCTTCTCATTAGCAGCGGCAACGTCACCATCCAGGGACCGGGTGCGGACCGCCTAACCGTTGATGGAAATCAAGCGAGCCGTGTCTTGGAGGTCGGTGTAGGCGCCACCGTTACGATCGACGGGATGACAGTCGCACACGGCCGCGTCACGCTCGCGAATGTCATTGTCGTGACGGCGGTAAAATATTATCTGGGCGGCGGCATCCTCAATTCCGGGATACTGACCATCCGCAATTCCGTGGTGTCCGATAACGTGAACACCGAAGGTGGGGCGACAGGCGTCTCAAAATTGGGTGGCGGCATCGCTAATATCGGTGGCAATCTGACGATTGAGTCCAGCAGGATTCGAAACAACCTCGTGACCGGCCAAGCCCCAAGCCGTGGCGGCGGTATTTTTTCCATCGATAATATAACAGGACTCGGCGGGCTTTCCGATGGTCGCTTGACGATTCGCCGCTCTGAGATTGGCGGGAACAAATGCCTTGCGAACACCGTCGCCCAAGGTGGCGGAATTATGCACGTCGGGGCCGCTAACAAGTTGCTCGTTGTAGACTCTGCTATCGTTGACAACGTTACCGACTCAGGGAATACATCCAGTGGGGGCGGCATTTACAATTCCGGCAATCACACCGGGGCGATTGTTAACACAACAATCGCGCGCAACAAGACCCTTGGTGCCGGCACAGACAAAATCGGGGGCGGTATCTTTCAGGTCGGCCAGGGCACCTTGTTCGTAACTAATTGCACCATTGCACTGAACGAGGCGCAAGGGGGTGGCGGTTTGTGGAGCGAGTCTAACGTCGACGGCAGTGGCTTGTTTGCAGCCAACAGCATTATCGCCGCCAATTCCGCCCCCTTGGGGCCCGATTTTAATGGTGTAATCTTGTCGCTTGGCTTCAACGTGGTGGGAAATGTTCAATTTGTTGGTTCCTGGGGTACGGCGCCGGGCGACATCCTCAATGTCGATCCGCAACTATCTCCGTTAGGCAATTACGGCGGTTTCACGCCCACGATGGTGCCGCTGCCCGGGAGCCCGGTAATCGGCGCAGGTAGCCCGGCCCTGGCCGTGGATGCGGATGGTTATCCCCTCCTAACAGATCAACGCGGCCTTGCCCGCACCATCAACGGCAGCGTTGATATCGGCGCGGTGCAGGCGGCGGCCACCACCCTCACTGGTCCCGCTACGCCGCCGGCCTACGGTCACTCGTTAGCCGTCACTGCCTCCGTGGCCAATGCCACCGGCGGCTTTGTCGATTTTTACCTCAATGGGGCGTTGAGCCCCAGCGCCTCGGTCCCGCTTCTGCCCGATAATACCGCCACCGCGTCGTTCCCGAATTTGAACGCAGGCGGATACAATGTCACTTCGGTTTACCGGAACGCCGGCAACTCCCCGGAAGGCAACAGCAATGCGGTTTCCTCATCGATCGCCAAAGCCGACGCGCACATCACGGTTAACGGTTACAACGTCGATTACAGTGCATCACCGCACAGCGCGACCGGCTCCGCTACCGGTGCCAATAACGAGTCGTTAGGGGGACTCGATCTCAGCGGCACCACCCATACAAACGCCGGTAACTACAGCGATACCTGGACGTTTACCGACGTGACCGGCAATTACAACGACGCCAGCGGACCAGTGAACAATGTGATCAAACC
>DATFCK010000606.1:0-6755 GCA_035253185.1 Chthoniobacterales bacterium
CTTCCGCCCGGCGAGGCGCCGGCAGCGGGCGCGTTGTTGGCATTTGCCACCGTTGCCGGTGCGGGTGATTCCGATGCGCTTGCCGCAGGAGTAGCCGTTGTCGCGGCAACCGCCGGAGCGCTTGCGGTTGTTTTCGGAACCGTGACGACAATGACATCGTTCTTTTTTTCAACCTTTATATCACCGGCATTCACCGGTTTGGCGAGACCGATAAACTGTTCATAACGCTCCGTCTCCTGCTTGCCATTCACGGTGCCCTGATTTTGCGCAGTGATGTGCAGGACACCGTTCTCTACTTTCGCGTCAACGTTGGAGCTGTCACCGGAGGGCACGTAAAGTCGCGCAATGTACTTGTCGTTCTGCTCGCGCAAATCAATCGAAGTGGCGTTCGTTTCCTGGTTGAACCAGCTGCCGACGTTCCGGAACGTGTCGGCAAAAATCGAATCCATCCGATTTTCAAGGTCGCGCAACTGGGCACCGACATCGGCAAATGGTGACGCCGTCGGCGACAAGGTCGGCACTGGAGTGGTTGTTGCCGGTTCCGTTGCGGTGGCCGTCGCGATGGGTGAAACCGACGGACTTGGCGTGGCCGTGGCAACAGACGTGGTCGAATCGTTCTTGGAGCAGCTAACAAGGATGAGCAGACTAACAAAGAAAGTGAAAAATTTTGCGTTCATAACCAATCATCCTCTCGGGTCTTGGTTACGACATTATGACCTGTTCGTTACGCCTGTGTAATCGTCTGTGATCGGCGATATCGGAACGCGTTGCCGACCGCACGCCCGCGGCCGAAATAAGGGACTGTTCGTCCGTGTTTCGACCGTTAGGTAGCGGCGCTTTTGCCGGCTACATAATAATAGTTTTGGAAATCGTGTGGCAGTTGCTCCACGCGCACCTGGCGAAAACCGGCTTCGGCGAGCATCTCGAGTGCTTTTTCCTTACCCCACATCGCTCCAAGTCCTGCTCCGCCTGCGGCCAATGACACCGACATACAGTGCAGGCACGAGATGGTGTAAAGAAATGGACCGATCGGGTGATCCAAATTGTTCTCGAGAAAAGTCGAGGCAGCGATGTCCTGCATTAAAAATGTGCCGCCGGGGCGCAATCCCGCGTAAATATTTGCCAAGACCTGGGCAGGCCTGGCCTGGTCGTGAATCGCATCGAACGCAGTGATGAGATCGTAAGCGCGTGTTGCTACGAGATCCGCTGCGTCCTGCACTTCGAAGCGCACATTCGGGAGCAAGTGCAGGCGCGTTTCGGCCCGAGCGCGACTGATCCCTTCCTCAGAGAAATCGATGCCGGTGAAGTGGCTTCTCGGAAACTCAGCCGCGAGTTTGTTCATGGCTCGACCGCTACCGCAGCCCACGTCCAGCACGTCAATGCCCTGTTCAAGCCGATCGGTTAGCTTGGGCACGAGTGGCAGAATGTGTTCGCGCAGCGCAGCGACGACAGTCTGGCCGCTGTCTTCCGCCATGACTTCATGAAACCGCTTGTAAGACGAATACGGAATGCCACGCCCATGCCGAAACGCCGCCACCGCTTCCTCTTCGATTGATGCGCATTCCGGAATCAGTTGGGCCACGGCCGCGATGTTATTCGGCTCGGCGGCGCGAGTGAGAAAAGCCGCGTGTTCCGCCGGCAGCTGATAGGTTCTGTCTTCCGGACGGTATTGCACAATGCCGGCAGTCGTCATGGCGCCGAGCCATTCCCGCACGTAGCGCGGGTTCAGTTGGGCGGCACCCGCGATTTGTCCGCTACTGGCAAACGACAGCTCGGCCATATTGTCGAACAACCCGCTGCGGTGCCCGATCGAGATCATCAGCGCGGTTGCGCCGTGATTCAGGATTTCCAGCATCCTCTCGGCAAAACGATCCGCTCTTTCTTTGTCGAATGCTTCGCTGACGGTTTGGGATTTTTCCGGCGCTGCGGTGCTCATTTGTTTTTCGATTGCAACCAGGGGGATGTCGGATTGTTAGGCCGCGGCGGCTGTGTTTCCGGCGATTTCATCCATTTTCTCTATTCGCAGGTGAACCGGCACCGGATTCGAAACCACGTCAAACACCGGTGAACCTTTAGCCCATGTTTCCAGCTGCTCCGCCGAAGCATCTGACTTAACGCGAAACGTTATGCTCACGTTCCGATAACCGTTACGGACGCGTCGGTCGGTCTCGAGCAGACCCTGCAGATCAATCTCGCCTTCCAACCTGGATTCGACTTCGTCCACTCTGACGCCATGGAGTGCCGCTTTGTAAACCAGCGTTGTCGTCATGCATGATGCCAGCGCGGTGAGAACATATTCCACCGGATTGGGTCCTTTGTCCTGGCCGAGCAGCACCGGCGGCTCATCAGCGTCGAGCCTGAACGGCTTTTCGCGCCTGCCTTCCTGGCACACGCCGTAAAAGTTCTGGACTTGAGTCCGATTATGCCCGCCGCTGATCCACTTGTTAGTCGCCCGGAACCGGAACTCCGCCAGTACCGGCTGTTTCTGCAAAGCGCGAATCGTCTTCTTTAACCTGGCGACGTGGACGCCGTTGGTGCCGGGTTGGTGATTTGGCATCGGGACCTCAAATGCTGGCGCGTTGGCGCCCGGTGAAAGACGTGAAATCGATCGGAATCATAATCAATAATTACTGACGCTTTCTGTGGCTCCAATCGCGTTCCCAGCTGGCGTAAACCTTTCGCTACAATTACGCTTGTGTAATCGATCGGCGCGGGTTTCCGATTTGTAACCACCCCGCAACCGGTAGGCAATCCGCACCGGACAGAATTGGACCGAAGGTGACGGCCAATGCTTAGAACTTTTCGCGACCTGTCGAACTACACTTTTGCCGCCCCCGATGGAGAAATCGGTATCATCCATGATTTTTATTTTGATGATGTGGAATGGCAGGTCCGCTATTTCGTGGTTGTTACCGGCGCCTGGTCATCGGGCCAGCCGGCGCTGATCGCGACGGACCTGCTGGACGCGGTCGATCCCGCGCGGAAAACAGTGTTTATCCGCGCCAATCGCGAACAACTTCGCCGGGCTTCCCGGCCAGATATACATCCGCTCGAACCACAGAAAGGCGGCAGGACGTTACAATCTCGGGTTAATGGCGCCGATTCGGTGACGGCGGCGGAATGGGGACGTGTCACACCGCCATCGCTGGTAATGGGACGTGATGACGACGATCTCACCGCGGCGCCGCCGGCTAATTCAAGATCGGACGATACCCACCTTCACGCCGGCGGGGAAATCGCTCGTCGTTATGCAGGTTGTTGTCCGGATGGCAATATCGGAACCGTTTACGACTTCGTTCTGAACGACGTGGATTGGACGGTGCGTTACCTGGTTATTCGCAGCGGACTGTGGCCGTTCGCCAAGGAGACGCTGCTCCCCACCAATCACATTGAAGAGATCTCCGCGACCGCGCGCGAAATTCGGCTCGACGTTCCCCGCCGCGCCATCAAAGATGCTCCTCCCTTCGATGAAGACCGACAAATTACAAAACTAAACGAGCAGCAACTGCGTTATCTTTATCGGCATCATCGGGATCGTTATCATTCGGCGCTTCACCAATAGAATTATCGCATTACCGCCGGCGCTCGCTGCAGCGGTTCTCGTATGCTTGACCGGATGCGCGACGCCGCGCACACCGCTGGCCTGTAGTTCACCGGACCCGGATCGCACTGCAAGAATCTTCTTCGCCAGCGACCGGGAACGGTTAGGCAAAATGAACTTCGGCCTTTCTCGAGCCGATCCGCCGACTCTGCACATGGGATGGGAGATGGTGGCGGTGGGACCGGAGCACCGGATCGGCAAAGTAGATCCATCCATCGCCATCGTGTCTGCGCAAGAACGAGGCGGAAGGTCCGGGTTGTCAGAAACGAATGGGTTGCAACAAACGGATGCGAAAATTGCTGAATTCGTGGAAAGGGAGTTACGCCCGGCTATCAGGAGAACTTCGCCGCATGGCCGGGCACAGGTCCTTTTGTATATCCACGGTTACCGAACTACGTTCGAAGAAGCCGTGCGCAACACCGCGCAATTGGCAGCCGACCTCAATTTTGTCAGCTGCGACGGAAAGCAACGCGGGATCGCAATTTGTTATTCATGGCCGGCGCAAAACACCGTCCTTGGCTATTTGTCCGATGAAGAAAACGCCGAATGGACGCAACAGCGCCTGGCGCCGTTTGTGCAAGCACTCTCGCGAATGTGCCAGCGGGAAAGGGCGGATCTGACCCTGATGGCGCATTCGATGGGTGCTCGAGCTCTGGTCCGATCGCTGGCCGATCTCGCGAACTCCTGCTCTCAGGACCGTCGCGGGGTACGACTCGCAAACCATGTCATCTTGCTTGCGCCGGATATCGGCAAAGGGCTGTTCGATCAATACGTGGACCGATTCTTGCCGCTGGTTCATCACCTAACGATCTATGTTTCGAGCAGAGACCGCGCGCTAGGGCTTTCCACTTTCCTGCATGGTGGCCATGGCCGGCTTGGCTTGATTGAAACGACGGTGCTGGCGGCGATGCAGATCACCGGATTACATCATGAAGATCATCGGGAGCTGGGCTACGTGGCCGCCCAGCCGGGGAATGCAAAGATCGACATGATTGACGTGACCGGATCCATCGTAGGCAGCCTCGGTCACAGTTATGAAGATCCAGCTTTCATCGCGGACTTGCGCGCGCTGATTTATCAGGACTCACCGCCAGGTGTTGGCGCTCGCGCTCATCTCGATCGACGCCAGGTGCGCTCAGGCTTATTCCGCAATCTCGCAACGCTGAACTACTTTCAACTGCGGCATTAGTCGCGGTGCCCCAGTCATAGATTACCGCGCTGTAATAAGGGCGAAACCTCATCGTCATGCCGCGATGTCACGCTCGGTGCCAGACAAACTCTCTTCACTTATGCTGACTCGCTTCGTCACTTTGCAGGGATACACACTGGCCGCGGCCGATGGCGACATCGGCAAGGTGCGCGAGTTTTATTTCGACGATCAGAACTGGCTGGTTCGCTATCTGGTGGTCGACACCGGCCGTTGGCTCATGAAGCGCCCGGTTCTCATTATACCGGAGGTGCTGACCGAAGCAGATCCGCAGACAAACGCGATCGGGGTGCGCCTAACGAAGGCGGCAATTCGCGACGCCCCTTCCATCGATTGCGACAAACCTGTTTCGCGTCAGTGCGAAAACGAACTGCACCAGTACTATCAATGGCGACCCTACTGGGCAGCTCCGGTGGCAAGCGCCTGGGCGGCAGTTTCGCCGTCGGCGATCGCTCGCGCGGAAGAGCGGACCGCTGAAAACGTGCGTGCGACCGAATGCCGGCAGGCCGGCGCCGATGCGCATCTGCGCTCCAGTGCCGAATTGATCGCCCGTTATTCTATTCAGGCAATTGATGGGGAGATTGGCCGGGTGTACGATTTTCTGATCGACGATGTCGAATGGCAGGTTCGTTACCTGGTCGTGCGCTGCGGGTCGTGGCTTTTCGGAAAAGACCTGCTCCTCGCGCCCGAGTGGATCGAGTGCATCTCGTCTTCAGACGGCAAAGTATTGATCAATCTCCACCGCGCCGCGCTCGAAGATGCGCCACCGTTCGATGCCAATGCCGGCATCAGCCGCAGCTTTGAACAGCGGGTTCATGAACATTATCATCGGCGACGGTATTGGAGTATCCCGCAAGCGGCGGGCAGGATAGCTTGATGGCGGTGAACAGAGAAGCGGCACTCGGATTGATAAATCGCGCGCTCATTTCACCCGTTCGGCGCCGCACGCACAGCCTACCTGCTCGCCATCCCCTGGGAATCGGTCGCGGCCGGTTCCACTTTCCCCGCGGAAAGCTCAACGCGAAACTCGCTCCCTTTCCCGTCCGCGCTTCGAACCCCGACTTTTCCTCCGTGTGTTTCGACAATGGCTTTGACCAGACTCAGCCCGAGTCCAAGCCCCGGCGTGGCCCGGCTTTTATCGGTGCGGTAAAGCCGCTCCCAAATGCGCGGCAAGTCTTTCTCGGAAATACCTGCTCCGGTATCGCGGAAGACAACCCTAACGGTTTCGCGCCCCGGGATTACGGCAATATCGATGTGTCCTCCCGGCGGAGTGTATTTGATCGCGTTGTCGAGAAGATTCGCAAATGCCTGGCGCATTCGGGTCGGATCTAGGTCCGCCATTACTGGGGTGGGCATGTTGGTGGTTATTTCCAATTGTTTTACTTCTGCAATGTCTTCATAGAGACCGATTACATCTTCGACTAACGAATTGATCTTGGTCTGTTGTTTGTGGAGCGGCATCAAGCCGGAGTTGGCCTGGGCCACATCCATCAACGTTTGGATGATCGTCTGAACGCGTTCGGTTTCTTCGAGCGCATCAACGATCTCTTCCTGAGCGCCGTTTTCGCCGGGGTACTGTCGCAACGAATTCTCGAGGCTCATGCGCAAACGGGCGAGCGGCGTGCGCAGATCATGCGCAACATTGTCGAGAGAATCGCGCAGAGTACGAAAAAGCGTTTCGTTATGGGCAAGCATGCGGTTGAAAAGCACCACCAGGTCCTGCAGTTCATCGTGCGCCGCGCGCTCCGGGACGCGCACATCCATCCGACCGGTGTCGATGATGGATGACGCCGCATTAACCAGATCGCAAATCGGTTTGGTCATTCGCCGGGTGAGCAACGCCCCGCCGACGAATCCGATGAGCAACACCGGCGGGATAACCACTGCAAAAACCTGGCGAAACTTTGTGAGCAAGGCTTCGCGGCTGTCGCTTCTCCGCCCGACCTC
>DATFCK010000607.1:0-2164 GCA_035253185.1 Chthoniobacterales bacterium
TGCTCGGATCGTCAGCTGCCCGAGTCATTAACGAATTCGCTCTCGCGCACTCCGCCAGCGCTTCGCCGGGTTGATGCAAACGCCCTCGCATCTCCGCGGTCATGCCGCGAACAATGATCAGCTGGTACAATTGATAAAAACTCTTGGGAGCATCAGTTACGATCTTCTCGAAGATGCCGGTTGCCTTCTCCAAATACGAAAGCGCCTGCGCGTATTCGCCGGAACTGCCCAGGAAAAAGCCGAGCCGCTGGCAGGTGTAGCCAAAGTCTTCCCGCGCTTGGGCGTTAACCGGATCGTCGGCGAGCGCCTGTTCGTCCAGCACGAGTTTTTTGCGGAAACTTTCCAAAGCGCCACGCAAATCGCCGAGCAAATGGCGGTAATCGCCATCGTTCTGATAGGTGATGGCAAGCACGCGGCGGTAGCCGGCATTGGCAGGGTTCGCTTGAAACAATGCTGCCATTAATGCATTTGCCCGGCCGTTGCTGGCCAACGCGGCGTTGGCATCACCGCTCAATAGCAGCGCGCGGCCCAGATTCACGTGGGTCACGGCCAGACTGCGGCGATAATTCTCGTTAGCCGGATCCGCGGCGCAAAGTTCCTCCCGCAGCCGTAACGCGTTTCGATGATTTTCGAGCGCCGTTTTGATATCCCCCCACGCTTCCAGCGCGGTGCCAATGCTGTTGTAACTGCTGGCAAGCTCTTCCCGGATTTTCAGATCGGCAGGATGTTCGGCCGCCAGGCCCGCGTAAATCGCAAAGGCTTTGCGCAAGTAATCCATCCCGCGCCGGGCCTCGCTCGTCTCCTGAAGTTGAATGCCGATCCGGGAATAACTGGCGGCAAGATCGCGCCGCGCTTCGGTATCGCGCGGATTGGCGGTCACCACCGCCTCGCGAATCCGGGTCGCTTTTTCATAGCTGTTAAGCGCACCGGCCGCGTCGCCCAGACTGGCGCCGTAAGGTTCGCCGCGCACATCACCCACCCGTTCATAGGCGGATGCCAGTTCGCGCTGCAAGCCGGAATCGCCCGCTGATTCCTCCGCCAGACTGTCCAGATAGTTCAGTCCATCCCTAACCAGCCGGTCGCGCACCGCGGTGGCGCCGGGCAAATCCTTGATGGCATCGTGATAATCGAACAGCACCGAGTTGGCGAGCTTGCGCACGTCGTTAAACCGCTTTTCGGCGCGCGTTTTTTGCACTTTGGCGAGATGCGCCTGGCGCGAAGTCGCAATAACACCCGCAACCAAAACAAGGAATATCAACGCCGCAGCCACGGTTGCAGTCCGGTTTCGTCTTATAAATTTTGCGCCTCGATACGCCAGAGTGTCCTTCCGCGCGCGCACTGGCAGCGCTTCCAGGTGACGACGGATATCTTCTGAGAATTGCTCGACTGACTGATACCGCCGTGCCGGCTCCTTTCGCAACGCCATCAGTACGATGTTGTCGAGATCACCCCGTAACAATTTCGGAGTGCGGATTGCGGATTGCGGATTGCTGGTATCCGTCGGGATTACCGTGCTCGGTTTTTTTGGTTCCGCATCGGTGATGGCGCGGGCAAGCTCGTGCGGAGTATGGGGGCTGGAGCCGTAAGGTGATCGATGTGTCAGCAGCTCGTAGAGGACTATGCCTAACGAATAGACATCGGTGGCGGTTGTCACCGGCTCGCCCCGCAGCTGTTCCGGGCTGGCATATTCCGGCGTCATCAATTGCAGGCCCGTTACCGTGGCGAATTGTTCGATGCCGTTTCCGCCCTGAAGAATTTTGGCAATTCCGAAGTCGAGGAGCTTGGGGACGCCCTCGGCAGTCACCAGGATGTTAGACCGCTTAATATCGCGATGGATTACCAAATGGCGGTGAGCGTAGGAAACGGCGCCGCAAACTTCACGAAACAGTTTTAATCGGTCGTTCACGCCCAGGGCCTGCTGGTCGCAGTATTGATCAATCGTTAGGCCTTCCACATACTCCATCACGAAATAAGGGAGTCCGGTCTCAGTGGTACCGGCGTCGAACAGCCGCGCGATGTTGGGATGATCGAAGTTGGCCAGAATCTGGCGCTCGTTGCGGAAATGCCGGAGCACAGACTCCGTATCCATTCCGCGTTTGATTAATTTGATAGCAACCTGCTTGCGATATTGCTCGTCGGCCCGTTCGGCCAGATAAACCGCGCC
>DATFCK010000608.1:0-3217 GCA_035253185.1 Chthoniobacterales bacterium
GAAAACCGGTCCGCGCTGAGCCAGTTTGATGTATTGCTTTGCGGCATCGAACTGATTCTCATCGATCAGCAGCACGGCAGCGAACACCGCGGCGTGCGGATCGCGAAGCTCTTCCTGGGGCAATTTCCGGATGATATCCAATCCGGCCGCGCTGCGGCCGAGGCCGTAAAGTGAGAACGCATAAGTCACCGCGCAATTCACATTTGTGGATGCGCGATCAAAAGCTTCTTTGGCGATGCGATGGCCTTCCGATGTATTCTGATCCAGCAACAGTGCCATGCGAGCATAGTTAGCCGCGATATCCGGATCGCTGGGCGCAATTTCATGAAGACCCTGCATGGTGCGGTAAAGGTTGGGCAGATCATTGTTAGACCGATAAATGCGCGCGAGTGTGTCCAGCGCTTCCCGGCGCGAAGGCGCGCTTTTGGTGGCGCGAAGCCAGAGCTGTTCCGCTTCGGTAAACAAATTCCATTTCGTAGCCAGCCGGGCCAGGCTCACCTGCCGCTGATGATCGTCTTCGGTCGCGCGTTCGGCCGCGCGCCATAACGATTCGAATTCCGCCTGCGCACCGGCCTGACGGACCTGCTTAGCGGCATAGGCTTGATAGGCGAGTCTGAGATAATCCGATTTGTTCCACGAACCAGTGCGCGTCCAACGTTTCAGCCTCGACCAATTCTTGGCGGTGGCGAACGCTTCGGCCACCGACACCGCCGGCGGTGGTGTGGATGTGAGCTCCGGTGGCAATTTGTCGATCCATTTTAATACGTCGGCCGCCAGGCCGTTTGCGGTCATCCAGTCGATTAACAACGCCAGATCAACCGGGTTTTTTGCCGCCACCGGTTTCACCCGGTCCAGTAGGGTGGTGAATTTTTTGCCCTCCAGTTTGCGGTAGAAATTCAAACAGAGCAGATAATCCGCAAACGTGACTTGCGGTGACATTTGCAAGTCCTGGGCAAGACCGTCAGCCGCCGAAAGATCGTTTTGTTCCACTGCATCCGTTAGTAATGCGCGCAAGGATCCGGCGCGGAATTGCGGTACTTTCGTCAACTTCTGCAAAACCGCCCGGGCCGCGTCACGCTTCGCAGGGTCAGCCGATTTAATCTCCAGCACCGCCAGGTTAAATTGATATAACTCGTTAGCCGGCTCTTTTTTGACGGCGGCGGCGAAATGTTCCAAAAGAGCGGTTTCATCCCCCTGAGCGCGAGCCAGCCATCCCGCTACGACGTGATAGGTGGCTTTGTCGCGATCTTCCGGTGTGACCTGTTCCAGTGCCTTTCTCGCGGTGTCGAGTTCGTTAAATCGCAACGCCGCTGAGGCCAGGTTAAGCTGGGCATCCAGATCGCGTGGCCGCAGCCGCGCGATTTGCGCACGCCAGGCCACGGTTTCGAGTTGATTCTGTTTTTCGGTGGCGTCGGCCAGGATGTAATAAGCCGCCAGCGAATCGGGATGGAGTTGCAACACTTTGGACGCCGCCATGCTCGCGCCCTGATAATCCTGCTTTTGAAGAAGTGCAGTGCCTCGTTGTAGTAATCGGCGTTCCCGCCAACCGGCGTAAACTTTCGAGCCGTAGGTGAAAAACAGAATGGCGAGAACGACCGCAAGTGCGACGCCGGCCAGGTAAATGGCGAGCCGCTCGGGCGAAAGGCCGTGTCGAAACAGGCGGAAAGATCCAATCGCGGGAAATGCACTGATTCGTCGTCGGCGACGAACCCTTTTGATTCGCTCGGGCATCGTTGTGCCTGTCCCTACTCAGAAGCCGGGCACAATGCAACTCTATGCCGGGTTACGCTACGCGGGTAGGCGCTCAGCGCGATGCGACGGCTTCAGGTTCGGCGACCGCCGGCGGGCTTTCCACTGGCTCGAGAACTTCCGCCCGCAAACGTTTTTCCCAAACATAACGAGCCAGTAAAACTTTGATCGTTGCGGTGAGAGGCACTGCCAATATGGGGCCGAGCAACCCCCCGATCAGCAATCCCCACACAAAGATCGATACGATGACGGTCACTGGATGAAGGCCGACTGAATTCCCTACGATCCGCGGAGCGTAAAACATTCCTTCGAGATTTTGCACGACGATGAAAATCAAGGTGACCATTAACGGATGCCACCAGTCGCCGTATTGAGCCGCGGCGATCAGCACCGCCGGCACCCAGCACACCACGATGCCGATGTACGGAATCATGGTCAGCACCACCACCAGCACCCCAATCAGGGGAGCGAAGTTCAATCCAAACAAAGTCAGAATACTGCCTATCAAAATGCCATCGACCAGACACACCAACAGCTGACCGCGGAAGTAAGCGATGATATAACGGTTGATCTGCGACAGGACTTCGGCCACCTCATCCTTGAACGGCGACGCGCGTAACGGCAAATAATCTTTCCAGCGCGCTTCGATTCGCGGCCGTTCTTTCAGAAAGAAAAACAAATAAATCGGCACCATGATCAGGCTGAGAAGAAAACCGGTTACACCAAGAAAGCCGCCGATGCTGGTCTTCAGCACTTCCCAAAGCTTGGTGGTTAACGTTGGCAACTGCGCTTCCAGGTTCGGCAGTTGTTTCTCGACCCATTGTTGAATCCGCTGCCGATCGGCCAAGGTCGGCTGGTCGGGCGTGGGCGTGGCCGAGATCGCCTCTTCAGGACGGGTGGTGGCCGCACCGGTCGAAGAATGTCGAGGAGCAGTAGGGGATGATCCGAACAACCAGTCGACAAAATTCTTGGTTGGCGAACCCGACTTGCTTCGATTGGTTCCAGGAACGCCAAAGGTTCGGTCGTAGCGATAAATGAGATCGACCACGCGATCCCGCGCTTTCTGGGTGTAAGTGGGCAATTCGCGGGTGAAATTGGCGCTTTGGATCGAAATCATCGGCACCAACCAGGCGATCAGCGCGGCGAGCGCGAGCAATGCAATCGTGAACAACAACACCACCGCCTTGGTGCGGCCCATCCCGCCGCGAGAAATCCGCGTGACTAACGGGTCGAGTAGATAGGCTAGAATTCCGGCAATTGCCACCGGAATGAGGATCGGCTGAAGAAAGCTGATTATATTTGCCGCCAGCCAGACGATCGACGCGATGACCACCGCCAGAAAAACAATGAACAGGGCCGTTAGGGCAGCCCACATCGTCTTTTTCTGCCAAACGGTTGGATATTGTGACATGTCGGCGTTCAGCGCCTGCCCGGCGGAGGACTAGTCCGTCGCATTTTTTTTGGCCGG
>DATFCK010000609.1:0-9758 GCA_035253185.1 Chthoniobacterales bacterium
TGTCACGGCCAAAAAACAGAATGTAATTAGCGAACGCCACGATGATCGCGCTCCGCAGGGCCATGGTGCCGGTCACGAATTGATAAAGCAGGAGCGCGGCGTAAATCCAAGCGATCCATTTCACTTTCAGCGGCAGGATGTACATGAAAAAAATGACGATATCGGGGTAAAACCGCGCGAAAGCGAAGAAGACCGACGAGTAGAGCATGGTGTTCGAGAAACGGGCTCCAAACATAACGGCTGCGACGGTTGTGCCGATCATCCCAATCAGAAAAAACAGGGTGGTCCGAAACGCGCCCCACGCTTCTTCCAGACGATCTCCTACCCAGAAGAGAAACAGCACGGTAAAGGCAGCATTAATCCAATCCGGAAAAAGGCCGCCCAGCTGCGGAATGAAAATGTAAGTGACTAGACGCCACACCTGACCCTGCGCCACCAGGCCGATGTCCAGATCGATCAAAAGGAGATACCGCCGATCGATCATGGACAAGATGAACACCAGGGCGGTCAGCGCCGCGACGTACCGGAACAAACCGGGAATCGCGATGAAGCCGAGACGCCGCTCAAATTTATCCAACACGCTCATGAACCCGCGGACAGTAGCGCATGGAATATGGAAATAAAATGGCGGAGCACCAATGGCCAATGACGTCGCAGTTTCGGTCCTTTCGAACATCGTCATTTGTCATTCATCATTTCACCGGCTGATTGGCTTGCTTCACCAAAGGGCGAGTCTAGTTTGGCCGGTGACTCAGGCCGCCGAAAAGAAGACGCCGCTCTATGACGGACACGTTCGGTTGGGTGCCAAAATCATTCCGTTCGGCGGCTGGCTGATGCCGGTGCACTACACCAGCATCGTGGAGGAACACCAGGCGGTTCGAAATGCGCTCGGCATGTTCGACATCTCGCACATGGGCCAGTTCGTGGTGGAAGGGGGAGATGCTCGAGACTGGTTAAACCGAATGCTAACCAACAATCTCGAAAAACTCGAAGTCGGTCAGGGCCAATACACATTCCTCCTGAATGATGGCGGCGGTGTCATAGACGACCTCATCGTATACCGGGTCGCGCCCGAGAAATTCCTCCTGGTGGTAAATGCGGCCAAGGTCGATGAAGATTTCGACTGGCTGAATGCGCATCGCAAAGACGCACAGATCTCATTCTCCAATCGCAGCGCGGATTTCGGCGGTGTCGCCATTCAGGGACCGCGAATAACGGAATTGTCTCGGAAGTTGTTTCCCGATCGCGCGGAACTGCCCCCTCGTAATCACATTGTGCAGCTCGAGTTTGAGGGAATGCCGCTATCTGTCGCCCGGACCGGTTATACCGGCGAGGATGGTGTGGAAGTATTTTTTCGTGCCGGTGACGCCCCTACAATCTGGAATCGGTTTTTGCAGGCAGGCGCAAACCTTGGTCTGAAACCGTGTGGTCTGGGCGCGCGCGACACGCTTCGTCTGGAGATGTGTTATCCCCTTAACGGGTCCGATTTGTCACCGGACCGCAACCCAATTGAGGCGGGACTTGGATTCTTCGTAGACCTGAAAAAATCGGAGTTTGTGGGACGCGACGCGTTGCTGGCGGTGAAACAAAGCGGGCCGGCGGAAAAGTTGATTGCCTTTCGAATGACGGACAAAGGCCCTCCGCCCCGCCCCCATTACGGGGTGTACGCTGATGCTGAGCGGATCGGCGAAGTGACCAGCGGCACGCTCTCGCCGAGCTTGAATTACGGAGTCGGGATGGCTTACCTGCCTGCGGCCGCAGCCATCCCCGGGAAAAATATCGAGATCGAAATCCGCGGAAAAAGATTTCCCGCGACAATCGAGAAGAAACCGCTCTATAAAAAGCAATCATGAACGTTCCCGACGACCTGCTCTATACCGAATCCCACGAATGGATTAAGCGCGAAGGCGACAAAATCCGGGTGGGAATCACCGATCACGCGCAGGCGGAACTCACCGATGTCGTTTTCGTGGAATTGCCCAAAGTTGACCGTCAGGTCGATGCCAAGGAAGCAATCGCGGTGGTTGAATCGGTTAAGGCTGCCAGCGACATCTACGCGCCGGTAAAAGGCACTGTGGTTGACGCGAACAAGGCGCTGGAATCAAACCCGGCGCTGATCAACACCGATCCATTTGGCGAAGGCTGGCTGTTTATTTTAAAGATCGACAACGAAGCCGACCTGAAGAATCTGAAAGACGCGGCCGGTTACAAGCAGCAGATCGGTTAGGCCGGGGAACGTCTCAGCTGCGAATCGCCGTCAGTCTTTGCCGAACAGAACCTCTTCGACGCCTTTCAGCACTTCCTCGACCCTAACGGGGGCGGCAAAAAAGCTGTAGCCGCTGAGAATTCCGCCTGAGATCATCTGGCTCTCCGGCTTGAGGCTGCTGAGCGAAAGCATCGGAGTGTCGTGAAGCGTGGTGTCGGTCTGGATGGTTTTGGCCAGCTGCTCACGGTCGGACCCGTCGTTAACGGTGTCGAGCAGAATGAGGTCGGGCTGAAAAGCCTTAGCCGAGTTCAGCGCGAACTTGCTGTCGTGCTCTTCCTTTACCCAATATTTCCCGGTCTTTTCCAACGCGCGCTTGATGAGACGGGTCACGCCCGGCTCCTTGTCGACCAGCAGTATTTTCTTAGGGTTTTCGACCATATCGAGGAGAGGCGTCGTGACCATTGAGCACTCGATGTGCCACCAGCTCGCTTTCGCAGGATGCCCCGATTCCCTCGTCCGGCTGCCGCCCTGGTTAAGGGATAATCCCTCCTTTTTAATGCGCTGAGCTGTGCTTAGTTTGTGGGCTGGTTATGACGACAAAGGCCAAGGCGGCCGGGACCGACCTGAACTTCGAGACGGCCATGGATCGGCTGGAGAAAATCGTGGAACAGATGGAGTCCGGGCAGTTACCGCTCGAGGATTTGATCGTTCGCTACGAAGAAGGAATGAACCTGGTAAAGGTATGTCAGGAACGCCTGGCCAGCGCCGAAAAAAAGATCGAGATCATTGCCCGTAATAATGGCAAGACAGTCGTAAAAGACTTTGAGCCGAGCGCCGCCGAACCGCGCGCCGAATCAACGCCGCCCACCGAACAGAAAGATCAAAATGACGAAGTCAGACTCTTCTAATCCCACATCGCAAACTCCATTGCTCGACGGAATTCATTCTCCAGCCGATGTGAAGGCGCTGCGGGAGGAAGACTTGCCGCAACTGGCGCAGGAAGTGCGGGAAGTTTTGATTCGAGTCCTTTCCCAAACGGGCGGACACCTGGGGCCTAACCTGGGGGTGGTGGAATTAACGATCGCGCTGCATCGCGTGTTCAACACGCCGAAAGATCGATTTGTTTTTGACGTGAGTCATCAGGGTTACGTCCACAAGATGCTTACCGGCCGGTTCGATCGGATCGGCACAATGCGGCAATACCAGGGGCTGAACGGCTTCCTGCTGCGGACCGAAAGCGAGCATGATTGCTACGGCGCCGGGCATGCCGGAACCGCGTTATCGGCCGGTCTCGGTATGGCCGTTGGCCGTGACCTAAAAGGCGGTGATGAACACATCGTGGTTGTGGCCGGCGACGCGGCCTTTACCTGCGGCATCAGTTACGAAGCACTGAACAATGCCGAGTCCCAAACCAAGAAATTCATTGTCGTGCTTAACGACAATGAATGGTCGATCGCCAAAAACGTCGGTGCGATCGCCAATTACCTGAACAACATCGCCACCAGTCCGTTGTATGCGCATTTGCACGAAAAAGCCGGCCGCTTCATTCAAACCATTGCCGGCCGTAGTGTGCTCGAGTTTGCGCACAAGGTGGAAGAAGGGATGAAAAATCTTCTGGTTCCGAGCGTAATCTTTGAGGAGCTCGGATTACGTTATTACGGGCCTATCGACGGTCACGACGTCGGTCTCCTCACCCGTACATTTGAATTTCTCAAGACCCAGGATGAGCCGGTGCTGCTCCACATCCTGACCAAAAAAGGAAAAGGATACGAACCGGCTATTGCCAAACCGGACAAGTTTCACGGTCTCGGCAAATACAAAATCGAAAGCGGCGAGACGGCACCGGCTCCGATTCCGACTTACTCTGAGATCATCGGCAAAACATTGGCCAAGTTCGCCGATTCAAACCAGAAAATCGTGGCGATCACGGCGGCCATGCCGAGCGGCACCGGCCTCGGATTTTTCCAGGCAAAACATCCCACCCGCTATTTCGATGTGGGGATCGCCGAAGAACACGCGGCGTTGTTTGCCTGCGGACTAGCCACGCAGGGGCTGAAACCGTTCCTAACGATTTACTCGACGTTTATGCAACGGGCATACGACATGATCATCCATGATATTGCGCTGCAGAATTTGAACGTGGCGTTGTGCATGGATCGCGCCGGTCTCAGCGGCGACGACGGCCCGACGCATCATGGTTTGTTCGACATCGGTTATCTGCGTCACGTGCCGAACTTTGTTCACATGCAGCCCAAGGATGAAGATGAGTTCGTCGACATGCTATGGACGATGGCGAACTATAATTCCGGGCCAATTGCGATCCGTTATCCGCGCGGCGCCGGCACCGGCGCGAAACCGAAGGAGGCGCCGAAGCTGCTGGAAATCGGCAAGGCGGAAGTCGTCCAGCACGGCCGTCAGGTGGCCATCTTTGGGCTGGGGAACATGTTCGAAATGGCGGTGGAAGCGGCAAACAAACTGCAAGCGATGGGCATTTCGGTGGCGCTGATCAATCCCCGCTGGATCAAGCCCATCGATACCGGAACGCTCGAGTTTTTTGCCCGGAGCACCGAAGTCATTGTCACCATCGAGGATCACGTGCTGCACAACGGATTTGGCTGCGCGGTAATGGAGCACCTTTACAGCCAGAGCATTCATACGCCGGTAGTCCGGATTGGATGGCCGGATCAATTCGTTGAACACGGCTCGATTCCTGTCCTGCGCGAAAAACATGGCCTTACATCCGACGCAATCGTGGAAAAAGTTCTGCCGCTGCTGCGTAAACCGGCGCCGGCACGTTCGAGCGCGGCCTGAATTAAAACGGATTCGCCTCCAGCACATCTGGTAACGCGGCGATCGACAAACGCAGGATACTGATGTCTCTACGTTGGCGATCCACCACCCCACGTTGTCATGCTGAGCGAAGTCGAAGGACCTCGCCTGTTGGCGTAACGTCTAGCATATGAGAGGTCACGGCTCCCCACGGTCGCCATCCCGGGGCGGGATGACATAGCGATGGATGCTTTGACACACCGGCATTGCTTGCTCATCACAGGCGTTTTTCTGGAGGCGGGTTCATGAGCGCAATCGAAGCACGCGATCTAACCAAGGTTTACCGCACCTACCGAAAGGAACGCGGTCTATGGGGCTCGGTTAAAGGTCTGGTGCGGCGGCGTTATGATGAAACCCGCGCCGCCGATCGCGTTTCGTTTCAAATAGAGGAAGGCGAGTTTGTTGGTTTCCTTGGGCCTAACGGAGCCGGTAAGACTACGGTTTTGAAAATGTTATCCGGGCTGCTCAATCCGACCTCGGGAGATGCCAGAGTGCTCGGGTTTGTTCCATGGGAGCGCCGCAACGAGATGAAACGGCAATTCAGCCTCTTGATGGGACAGAAAAACGCGCTGTGGTGGGATTTGCCGGCCCAGGAATCATTGGAATTGAACCGGGCGATCTACGGCATCGAGCGAAAGCACTTCGCCAGAGTGGTTAACGGACTGGCTGAGCTGCTCGAGGTCACCGACAAAATGAATGTAATGGTTCGCGAGCTCTCGCTCGGTGAACGAATGAAAATGGAGTTAATTTCCGCGCTCATTCACGAACCGCGAGTTCTGTTTCTGGATGAACCCACCATTGGTCTCGATGTCGTCAGCCAAAAGCGCGTACGCGACTTCCTCCGGGTCTACAATCAGCGCCACCGGATCGTTACTCTTTTGACCAGTCATTACATGCAGGATATCGAAGAGCTGTGTGAACGGGTCATCGTGATCGATCACGGAAAGATTTTTTTCGACGGCCCGCTAACCGACATTATCGATCGCTTTTCAGGTTACAAAATCCTGCATCTGACGTTCGAAAAGGCGGTGCAACGAGACTTCGCCGCCTTTGGTGAAGTCATTGAACAAACTCCGGTTTCGGTGCGGCTAAAGGTCCCCAGGGCGAAAGTGACCGAGACCTGTCGGGAACTTCTCGAAGCCTGCGACGTCAGCGACATCAACGTTCAGGAGTTGCCAGTCGAAGAAGTAATTCGTCAGCTGTTTGGCGAGCGGAAGACCGGCGGCGCAACCGGAGAACGAAGTGCGGAAGTGCTGGCGAATCTTTAGTGCCTTGGACCCGCAGGTCTGGGACACCGGTTTACCGCATCTGAATCGCGTCTCGAAGTTGATGCGAGTAGGCCGGATTCACTTCGAAAGCGGTGACTGGAAATTCGTTAAGGCTAATCTCTTCTGAGTAGGGAATGCTTTCTACAAAACCGGCAGCGATGAGGCTATTGAGCACGTCGGTAACATCTTCAGCCTCCATTCGGGTCATATCCTGAATTTCCGAACCCAGTATCGAGTCGGCGAAGCCAATAGCGCGGACGACGGATGCTTCCCGTCCGCTGAGTCGGATAACACGCATTGCGGCAAAAAGAGCACCTTCTATACCGATAAAAATAGTCCGGTTGCTTCCGGCGTCGCCGTGGCCGCCGGCAATGCAATGCGCGCTACCTCGGTGTCAGAGCCCGAAGCTGGGCAGAATGCTTTGCTCCATCGCGATCGCGAAGGTCGGGTAACGTGGTTTCCAGCCGCAATCCCGCAACCGGGTGTTGCTGACCCGCTTGTTGCTGCGACCACGTTTTCCGCTGCCGGCGGCATTACCTTGACCTGGCAGCGAGCGGCCTAACTTGTTCGCGAGCCAGCGGTAGCATTCGCTCCGCAAAATCGGCATATCGTCCACAACGTTATAAACCGAGGTCTGGCGCGTCGGCATCCCGGCGAGCAGCATGAGAGCGTCGGCAATGTCGTCCCGATGAACATGATTCATGAACCGGTCGTTCTCGGGATCAATTGCGGCAGTGCCACGAAGAAAGCCGGTTAATATGGCGGATCGGGCCGGACCGTGAATGCCTGCGAGCCGCGCCACAATGCCTCCGCGGGCCAGGACCATGCTCTCCGCCTCCAACAATATTTTGCCCTTTTGGTGGCTCGGCTCAGCCGGGCTTTGCTCGTTCACGTGTTCGCCGTGCTGCTGGGCGTACACGCTGGTACTGCTGGTGAACAACAAGGTGGACCCAATGAAACGATCCAAAAGATTCTGAACGCCGTCAAAATAAAGCCGGCGATAGCTTTCGGCATCGCCGCCACGCGTGCTGGCGCAGTGGATCACCAGATCAAAATTCTGGGGACGCTCGTTCACCTGATGACGATCAGTCAGGTCGACAGCGGTAACCGGATAGGGCTTGTTCAGCAGTTGGGCCGCGGCTGCCGGGGAATGCGTCCAACCTTCCACCAGCCATCCGGCAGAGTGAAACAAATCGGCCGCGGCAGTGCCGACATATCCGCATCCAGCGATAAGAATCCGTTGCATGCCGGAAATCAGGCCGCGGCGGCAGCGATTTCAATCTCGCCTAACGGATCCGTCTGGAGGGCGCGAATTTGCTTCAACCGGATAAGCTCGAGCAACGCCAGAAACGTAACCACCACTTCCACGCGGGACGACACTCCTGCAAATAGTTCGGAAAAATGGAGCTGTCCGCCGCTTTCCACCCTTCGCAGAATCAGCTCGATCTTGTCGGACACCGTGAATTGTTCTTCAAAGATTTCGCGCAGGTCCTGCCGTGCTTCGACCCGCCTGATTACATTCTGGAACGCATTGATTAGTTGAAAGATACCCACTTCTCCCAGCCGCAACGGCGCCAAAGCGACGTCCGGCGCTCCGTTAGGCGAACGAACGAACCTTTGTTGCTGCTCGATCTCTCGCGCGTGCAAATCGGCGGCAGCTTCCTTGAATTTCTTGTACTCGATCAGCTGGCGAATCAGCTCCCAGCGCGGATCGTCTTCGTCCGCTTCCTCCTCGGGAGGTCGCTGATCGACCGGCAGCAGGCTGCGGCTCTTCATGTAAATCAGGTTGGCCGCCATCACCAAAAATTCGCCGGCGACGTCGATATTTAGTTCCTTAAAAGCCTGCAGATACTCGAGATACTGTCGCGTGATTCGCTCAATCGATATGTCGTAGATATCAACCTCGTCCCGTTTGATCAGGAACAGAAGCAAATCGAGCGGCCCTTCGAAAACCTCGAGCTTTACCTTGTAATCTTCCTCCATTGCTCGCGCGATTGTAGGCCGACAATTGCGAATGTAAACGTCACGCGACGTTTGTGCCGAGGCACCTGACCGGCTCAGCTATTGGGGTACGCTTGCCCGCTAATAACTCCGTGCCGGGTTACTCGATCTGCTGTTTGCGGTGAACCCACACACTGTTCACGATGCCGAGCCCAAACATGATAATTAGAACGAACGAACCGCTGTAACTGATCAGCGGCAAAGGCACACCGGTGATCGGCAATAACGAAATCGTCATCCCGATATTTTGGAAGATATGGGTGAAAATGAGCGCAGTCGTCCCTACCACCAAAAGCAGTCCAAACTGATCACCCGCGAAAAAGGCGACAAATAGACACGTAAATAGGAGCAGAGCGAAGCCGCCGAGAAGAAACATGCCTCCAATGAAACCCCATTGTTCGCCGATCGCCGAAAAGATATAGTCGTTATGCACAGCGGTGGCAGGCAGGAAACCCAGCTCGACCTGGGTGTTAGGCGCCTTGAAACCTTTTCCGGACCAGCCCCCGGAACCGATCGCGATCAGCGACTGGTTGATGGCCCAGGCCGATCCCTGCTTGTCGATCTCGGGATCAAGAAACGCAGTGATCCGTTGTTGTTGATAAGGTTTCAACCCCATGAAAATGGCAATCGGCATCATGATTGCCGCGATTAGAATCACGCAGATCAGGTAACGCAGGGGCAAACCGCCGACGAACAGAAGCGCCAGCGTTACCGGCGCCCAGATTATGGTTTCCCCCAAATCAGGCTGCATCAAAATGAGCAGACAGGGTGCGCCCACGATCGCGCCGCAAAATAACAGGCGCAGCATCGGATGCATTTGCCGGAACTGACTGAGGAACAACGCCAGGACCATGATCCCGGCGATAACCGACAACTGGGCCGGTTGAAAATTGATCGGCCCGATATGGAGCCAGCTGCGGGCGCCGTATACCTTTTGCCCATAAAATCTGGTCAGGATCAGAAAGACCAGCCCCGCGAGATACATCGGCAACGCACCCCACCGGATCCAGTGATAGTCGATCAGACTTACCACCATGAATGCGAAAAACCCTACCACGACCCAGTTTGCTTGTTTACGCCAGAACTCCGATGCGACGGTGTCTTCTCGCATGTAAGTGGCGCTGTAGATGGCGATCACGCCGAACACCGCCAGGGCAAGCATGGTCACGAGCAACACCCAATTGAGCCCAAGAAACTTTCGCAGGAACGGAGTCATTTACGGTCGGACGAGCCGGACTGACAGGCATTATACGTACCTTTTGTGAGTCGTAAATCGGCCGCCGCAGGACGGGGGAAACGAGCTGGGAAAAGGTAACGTTCACCGGCGCTGCGACTTATATGAGAAGTCCTCTCAAAACTGAAAATTACCAATATAAACGGCTGAACGCGAGATAGTTATGTCTTTGAGAAAAAATAATCTAACGACCCATCTTGTCAGCCGGTCAAAGCGTTTT
>DATFCK010000610.1:0-4134 GCA_035253185.1 Chthoniobacterales bacterium
CTCCTACGCAGGAACGTCCGCGCAACTTTTTCCAAAGACTGTTTGGTGGCGGCCGGCGTCAACCTCCGCCTCCGCCGGCTCCCACGCCGGCGCGGCGCAGCGGCCGGCCTTCAATGTGAACTTAATATGAGAAGCGCAACCAAGCCGTTCTCATGTATGAACCAACTTCCTTTTATTTATGTTAGACAAGGTACGAAAGATTTTAGGTCTCCCTTCCCGACGGACAGGCAACAAGATCATAGTCAGTGTGGAGAAACTCGAGCGACGGGTGGCGTTGCTGGAGAATGGCCGTCTCGAAGAGTATAGCGTAGAGCGTAACAGTTCTCGAAACATCGTTGGCAGCGTCTACAAGGGACGCGTCAAGAACATCGAGATGGGTTTGAAAGCGATGTTCGTCGACATCGGCTTCGAGAAAAACGCCTTTCTTCATTTCTGGGATGCGATTCCGGCGGCGTTGGACAGCGGCATTGAAGAGATCGATCGCCCCGGCCGGAAACAAAAAAAGCGGATCACCGCCAAAGACATTCCCAGTATTTATCCGGTCGGATCGGAAGTGATTGTGCAGGTAACCAAAGGTCCGATTGGCACGAAAGGCCCGCGAGTTACCACCAATCTGAGTTTCGCCGGCCGTTATCTGGTGCTGATGCCGTTCAGCGATCGGAGCGGGATCTCGCGCAAGATCGAGGACCCCAAGGAACGCGATCGGTTGCGCAAGATTTTGCGTCAACTGCACATTCCGGACGGGATCGGAGTCATTATTAGAACGGTAGGCGAGGGGGCACGCGCCCGTTATTTCGTTCGTGATCTCCGCTTCCTGCTCGAGCAATGGGCGAAAGTTGAACAGCGAATCCGGGATCTGGCCGCTCCCGCCCGGGTATTCGAAGAGCCGGATCTGGTGGAGCGAACGGTGCGCGATTTCCTAACCGAAGAAATCGACGAAGTGATGTGTGACGATCACGACGCAACCGAACGGATGAACGATATTGTTGGCCAAATATCGCGGCGCGCGAGAAATCGGATCAAACATTATGACGGGGCCACGCCCATTTTTGAAACCTACGGTGTCCAAAAGCAGATCGATGACGCATTTCACCGGCAGGTATGGCTCAAGTGCGGCGGCTACATCGTTATCGATGAGACCGAAGCGCTGGTTGCGATTGACGTGAACACCGGCCGCAACAAGGGCGGTCGCGATGTCGATAAAACAATTTTGCAGACTAACCTCGAAGCCGCCGATGAGATCGCGCGTCAGCTGAGGCTTCGCAACGTTGGCGGTTTAATCATCAGCGATTTTATCGACATGAAAAGCCGCAAGGACCAGCAGATGGTTTATAATTTGATGAAGGAGCGGTTGAAGCGCGATAAAGCGAAGACGCATGTCTTGCCCATATCACCGCTCGGTCTCATGGAAATGACGCGGCAACGCGCGCAGGAAAGCCTGAGCGATACCATTTACGAAAATTGTCCCTACTGCGGCGGTCGCGGAGTAGTGAAAACATCCATGAGCACAAGCGTCGAGCTGCATCGGACGCTCAACACCGTGATGCGCAAATATCAGGAAAGCGTTCACGATATTCGCGTGATCCTCAACCCCGATGTCCTGAAACGGCTGAAGGAGGAGGATGAAGAGTCACTGGTGGAACTTGAGCGCCGGTATGCCGGGCGGTTGATGTTCCGGGGCGATCCGACCTTTCACCACGAAAAATTCGTCGTAACCGACGCGAACACCGGGGCGGAATTAAAGCCATAAGGCGGGGTCTGACGCCAGATGCCAGCGGACCCCTCTAGAAACATCCCTTGCATTGACGACCGTTTTGGCCACATTCGCGGCATCTGGGTTGCTCCCTTGCTGCGTTTCTCGGTTGGGGGCGGGCCTGGAACCCCAACCACAACACTTAACCAAACACCAAACAGGAGAAGCAAATGAACAAAATGATCTTGGGCCTAGTTGTATTTACGAGCGCTGCTTCGATGGCGATCGCTGGAACTGAATACACGGGCAAAGAAATGAGACAGACAGCCGTCCAGACGGAGGATTGTTTCTACGGCGACAATGAATTTAACATAAGCCTTTGGGGCACATACGCTTTTGCAGGCACTGATCAGGGCCACATCGGCGCACCCGGATTCTTCTTCGGTGACAGCCGGGGCGATCGTTACTTGCAGGCAGACCATGCCTGGGGCGGCGGCCTTGATGCCAAATATTTCTGGCACAAGTACTTCGGCTTCGGATTCGAGGGATTTCTCCTCGATGCCAAGCGCACGGAGTTTGATTTTGTCGGCGCACCAACCGCTGGCGCGTTCGTGTTCACCAAGACGGATGATAGTCGTATAGTCGGCTCGGCCCTGGGCACCGTTACGCTGCGTTATCCGATCGGCTGTTCGCGGTTTGCACCATACGTGTTCGGCGGCTTCGGCGGTATCTTTGGCGGCGGCGAGAAAGACACCATCGTTCCGGTCGGCGGAGGCACTTTCGTGACTGCACACGAAGATTCCGAGGCCAAAATAATGGGCCAGTTCGGTGGCGGTGTTGAAGTTCGTTTCACCCGTCACATCGGCTGGATCAACGACTTCAGCTGGAACGTAGTCGACGGAGCGGAGAACAACTTCGGCATGGCCCGAACCGGTATCAACTTCGCTTTCTAAGTTTCGCTTAAAGTAGTTTTTCAAACGGCGGTCCGGCGGTGCTGGACCGCCGTTTTGTTTTTATCTCGGGTAGGGTGGGCGTCTCGCCCGCCAATCGTGGCGTCTCGCCGCGATTCCACCGTGAACTCATTTTGAAACCTTCGGCAAGATGCCGAATGTGGCGGGCGAGACGCCCACCCTACCCTTGCGCCACGACTCAAGCGACACGAAATTTCCGTGACATGTCATTCGCACCAGTCCTCGACAATCTTGCCCTGAGTCGCTCGCCATTGCTGCGTCGATTCGAAGAGCTGCTGGCACCGAAAACCGATGCCGAGTTTGAGTTGTTAGCAGAAACGTCGCGCTCGTTAACGCTGCAAAATTTCGGGCGGACCATGCGGTTGTTTGCGCCGCTTTATCTGTCTAACGAGTGCATCAACAATTGCCGCTACTGTGGTTTCTCGCGCGACAATCCGATCCTGCGGGTGACCCTTACGCTCGACGAGGTTGCGGCCGAGGCGAAACATCTGGTGGAACGCGGATTTCGCCAGGTGCTGCTTGTAGCCGGTGAGCACCCGAAGTTTGTCAGCAATGATTACCTGGCCGATTGCGTGCGAATCCTGGCGCCGAATTTTCCGTCCATTGCCATCGAGGTCGCTCCTTTGAACGAGGAGGACTATCGCCCGGTGGTCGCGGCCGGCGCGGAAGCGCTGGTCGTTTATCAGGAAACGTACGATCGCGCCGTCTACGAGGATCTTCACACTGCCGGACCGAAACGCGATTTCAACTACCGGCTGGATTGCGCCGAGCGCGGTTATCGTGCCGGATTCCGTCGGTTAGGCATCGGGGCGTTGTTCGGCCTGACCCGGTGGCAGGACGACGCGCTGGCGCTGGCTGCGCACGTCGAATATTTGCTTAAGCATTGCTGGCAGGCGCAGATCAATGTGAGCCTGCCGCGGATTCGCCCGGCGGCAGGCGGTTACCGGCCACCATATTCGATGAGTGATCGGGAGCTGGCCCAACTGGCGTGCGCTTTCCGCATTACTTTCCCGCAGGTCGGGATTGTGTTAAGCACTCGCGACCGCGCGTCACTGCGTGACGCTTTGATTCGGTTAGGCGTCACTTCGATGAGCGCGGGCAGTCACACCGAGCCCGGAGGTTACACCCGTCGCGGAACCGAGCACCTGCATCGGACGGTTCGCGGCCGAATCGTCGCGCCCGAATTTCAAGATGGCGAGGATGTCCTGGCCACCGGCCAGTTCGACATCAGCGATGAACGCTCGCCCGCCGAAATCGCCGCAGTTCTTCGACGGCACGGGCTCGAACCCGTATGGAAAGATTGGGACCAGGCATTGGCCGCGGTATGACGATTTCGCTAAATGGAGAGAATGTCGACGCGCGCGGTGCAGAGACGATCGCGGAATTAGTCGATCGCTACGAACTGTCGCCAAACACGGTGTTGATCGAGCACAACGGCCTGGCCCTGCACCGAAAAGAGTGGCCCGAACG
>DATFCK010000611.1:0-4878 GCA_035253185.1 Chthoniobacterales bacterium
TGGTTCCAGCCGTTTTTCGATAAACATCCCGACATTGCCATTTGGAACGCGCGGACACAGGCCGGGGATTTCAGTGATGCCGATGGCCTTTTATTGAGTGGCGGAGCGGATATCGCGGTGGAATTCCTGCGGCAGGATGTACCGGATCCCGGCCTGCTCGAGAAAGACGCCGATCCGATTCGCGATGAGTGGGAATTTCAGGCGGTGGCGCAGGCGATGGAACGCGGCATTCCCATTTTCGCGATCTGTAAAGGCATGCAGCTGCTCAACGTCGCCCTGGGCGGGACCCTCAAACTGGATATTCCGGGTCATCGCGCCGCTGAAATGAAAGAAAACGATGTGCAACCGCTGCGGCACGATCGGGCAGCGAAGCACCGGTTCGAGAAGGTGAACAGCTCCCATCATCAGGCCGTGGATCGGCTGGCCGATGGGTTCTCGGTCGAAGCCTGGTGTAAGGCAGACGACATCGTGGAACAAATGCGTCTCAGCGGCCGGCCCTTCGTAGTGGGAGTCCAGTACCACCCGGAACGGGGCCGGATTTACGATGCGCTTTTCGAAGATTTTTTTTCCCGAATAAGAGAGCGGTGAAGCGTTGAAGCATGGACGGCTTCCTGCTTCAATCTAGGCTGTAACGGATCACGCTTTAGTGCCTTAACGAGCCCATCATGTCTACCATGCCGCAAAATACGATCGCGATCATATATGATTACGATCAGACGCTGAGTCCGAGTTACATGCAGGATGACGTGGTGTTCCCGGTTTTCGGAATTGATGGTCCGAAGTTCTGGGGCAGATGCAGCGAGTTGGTGCGAGATGATGGCTACGACAACGAACTCGCCTACATGAAGGTGTTTCTGGATACGCTGGGAATGGATCGGCCCACTAACGAAGCCCTGAAACAGCTCGGTGCGAAGTTGAATTTTTACAAGGGCCTGCCGGGTATGTTCGAGGAATTCCGCAACGGCTTGTTAACCGCCGAACACGTTGCCCACGGAATTACGGTTGAGCATTACATCATTTCGTCCGGATTTAAGGTGTTGATCGATGGCAGCCGTCTGGCGCCGTATATCCGCGCCATTTTTGGTTGCGAATTCGCCGAGGATGAACAGGGCCGGATCACTTTTCCGAAACGGGTGATCAGTCATACCCAAAAAACCCAGTTCCTGTTCCGGATAAACAAGGGGCTGCTCGACATGTCGCAGGACGTTAACGATCACATGGATTTCGATATTCGACCGATACCGTTTCCTAACATGATCTACATCGGTGACGGGCCTACCGATGTCCCTTGCTTTACCGTTATGAAGAAGAACGGCGGCCAGGCAATCGCCGTCTACAATCCGGACGATCCCAGGCGGGTCGGATTCAAAAAGTGTTACCAACTGGCCACGCACGCCGAGCGGGTTCGAAACATCGCCCCCGCCGATTACCGTCCGAACACCCATTTGCGGATGTTATTGGAAGAAATGGTCGAGGAAACCGCTAACCGAATCGTGTTGCAGCGGAAGGAAGCCGTCGAGACCGGTACGGTTCGGGCTCCCAAGCATTAGGGAATTAGGTCGCGTTGTCTGCAAAGCGCCGGTGAAGCATACGCCGATGCATCGGTTGCCACGCTCTCGACTAGCTATGTCATCCCGACCGCAGTGGAGGGATCCCTCAACCGCGGTGGACGTCACGCAAGTGGGCGAGGTCCTTTGACAACGCTCGGAGATGTCATCCTCCGGGAAGTTTACTTATCACGCCCGAAATAATCCGGTCTCGCCTGGGAAGGATTGTCCCGCCGCTCATTTGATCTTCATTTCGCCTAAGATTTTGGCAAATTGAGACCCGATGGAGCTGACCCCGACGGAAAGTTCGCAACCCCGCACTCATGATCGCTGGCGTTTCTTTCGCGATGTCCTGGTGTTCCAACTCAAGATGCTGCTCGACAACGTCCGGGATTTTGCGCTCATGCCGGTCTCGTTAGCCGCTGCGGTGATCGACCTGGTTTTTCGCGGCAATCGAGAGGGGGCGTGCTTTTACAAAATCTTGGAATGGGGAGCGCACAGCGAACGAGTCATTGATGTCTACAGCGCACTCGAACGCCGCGGCATCGACACCAGTTTGAATCACGATTACACGGTCGATACGCTCATATCGAAGGTGGAAGGCGTCATTGTCCGGGAATTTGAAAAAGGTGGCACCGCCGCCAGTGTCAAGCTGGCGGTCGATCGGGCGATCGATTCCTTGCAGGGCGGGGCTGGCGATCGCGCCAGAAATTTGGTCAAAGGCGCCGCGGATAAATTACGGACCGGGGTAAAGCCTTTGCCTAACGACGATGACTCGGCCCATTAACAATCACACCCCGCGCTGGGTGGGTGCCCAGATGAATTTGTGCATCTGCAGCTGAAAACGTACATGGAGCCGATCCTCCAGAATCCATTCCACGATCTGTCGAGGATCGATTCTGCCGAAGATCGGGGAGAACAGGACGGCGTGACATTTTTTTGATAGATCGAATTCGCGCACTTTGTCGCAGGACCATTCATAATCTTCGCGCGAGCCGATCACGAACTTCACTTCGTCGCGCCCGGTTAAGTGTTCGATGTTCGACCAGACATTTTTCTCGACCTCCCCACTGCCCGGCGTTTTCAGATCCATGATGCGATGCACCCGCTGATCTACCGGCGAAATATCGTGCGCGCCGCTGGTCTCAAGCAGAACGGTGTAACCTGCGTCGCATAACATTGTCATCAACGGCATGACGTTTTTCTGCAGCAAAGGTTCGCCGCCGGTGATCTCGACCAGGGGACAGTTAAATATCGCCACCTGACTAACGATTTCATCGAGTGAGCATTTTTGCCCTTCGTAAAAGGCATATTCGGTGTCGCAATAAGTGCAGCGCAGGTCGCAAAAAGTCAGACGAACGAATACGCACGGCCGGCCCGCCCAGGTGCTCTCGCCCTGAATGGAGTGGTAAATCTCGTTTATTGTTAGCGTTTTGGGTGAGGTAGCCATGCCGAGGTAGCTACAATATCATGGAAATGCGTCGGCGACCCTGCCAAGCAACCGGGCGAGCAGGCTCAAGACCAAGAGCAGAAGGCGAAGTGCGGTGACGAAACTTTGTCGTATATACGACAAAGTTTCGTAATAGCTCGACACCACTAGTTCGTCCGTCATTGCCCCGAAGGCATCGGTTATCTATGGGAAGTGCAGCAGGAGCTTCATCGCAAACCAAACCATGACCAGGGCAGTTAAGACCTGGGTAAGAACCTGCCATTCCGGGCGGGAAAATATTCGAGCGCCTAGTTTCACCGCAGTGCAAAGCACCAGCGTCCAGGTCAGAGCCCCCACCACCACCGCGACCGCAATCAGCAGGGAGCGTTGCACGCCGCCGCCACCGATCGATTGACTGCCTACAACCGCCAGCCAAAACCCGAGATTAAATGGACTGCTTACCGCCATGAGAAAGCCGAGCAGAAATCCGCCCCGTTTACCGGCGGATGCCGGGATCACCTCGATCTGGGATCGGTGGGTTTGCCAGATTCGCCACGCCGCTCGCCCAAAGTGCAGCGCCAGGAAAAGCAGGAGCGCCAGACTAACGACCGCGAGCGTCCGCCGTATCAAAGGCGAATTCAACGCTGCGCCCGCCCCCAGCGATACTCCGAACGCCCAGGTGAAATCGCCCGCACACGCCCCAATGCCAACCACCCAGGCCGGCCAAAAACCACCGCCCTCTTGTTTCGGCCGCAGTCCGCGTCGAATCATCTCCGCGTTTACCGGTCCTGGAGGCCAGGAAACCGACCAGCCGAGTAACAAGCCGTTGATGAAGATTGAAGGCATTCGTAACTGCGCCCGCAGCTTTTCTGTAGCGGCGGTCTCCCTGTCGCGTCGTAGCCTAGGCGGAGGCGGATGACCGTCGCATTAATTTTCTTCAACCAGGCGCCGAATCAGCGAGGTCTGATGTTCGGTCTGCCACGTGAAGAGCCTCGCGAGCCGAAACTCATAATGCCACGGTCGCAGACCGCCGCTACAGTTTAGAAGATGGTGAATCGAATCGACGCGACCTTCGCGCGGCTGCGCGCCGAAAAGCGCAAAGGCTTTATCCCGTACATTTGCGCGGGCGATCCGGATTTATCGACCACCGTGGAATTGTCCCTGGCGCTGGGGGACGCCGGGTCTGATATCCTTGAGCTTGGTGTTCCGTTTTCAGATCCGCTGGCAGATGGAATTGTGAATCAACTGGCGGCGCAACGCGCGCTGGCCGCGGGCGCTACCGTGCGCGGTGTCCTGGATTGTGTTCGACAGATCCGAAATCAATCCCAGATCCCGATTGTGCTCTACACTTATTTAAATCCGATCATTCAGTTCGGGTTCGAGCGTTTTCATAATGACGCGTTAGCCGCCGGAGTGGATGGCCTGCTGATGCTCGACCTTCCGCCGGAAGAAGAAGTGGATTCGTTAGGCCTCCCCCACATCCGGTTGATAGCGCCGACCACGATGCCGGAGCGCATATCCCGGATTGCGAACGGCGCCCGGGGCTTTTTGTATTACGTATCGCGGGAGGGAGTGACCGGTGTTCAACAAACCGTAGCCACCGCTCTGGAAGATCGAATCAAGCAGATTCGCAATGTTTCAGATCTGCCAATCGCGGTAGGGTTCGGCATTTCCACTCCGGAACAAGCGAAGACCGTTGCCCAGCATGCGGACGCCGTGGTAGTAGGCAGCGCGATTGTGGATCTCATCGCGAAGGGTGGGCGGGAATCAGTTGTGAACGTGTCGCGCTTTGCCGGGGCAATAGCCAAGGCGATCAACAATGACGAATGACGAATAACGAATGACAAATGTGTTGTTCTCGCCGGTCGTCATTCGGTAATTCGTCATTGAGACAAGGCCTCG
>DATFCK010000612.1:0-2074 GCA_035253185.1 Chthoniobacterales bacterium
TTAGGATATTTCTCCTGAAGCTGCTGGGCGGCCCGGCCGGCTTCATCAGGTTTGCCGGCCCGTTGATAGGCGGCAGCAGCCTTTTCCAGCGCTCGCGGAGTGATCGCCGGATCATCGTAGAGTAACGCGACGCTCATGAACGCCCTGCCCGCCTCCTCGAAGTTTCCGCGCTCAACCTGGACGTCGCCGGCCAGCAAACGCGCTTCCGCGTTGACCCGGCCCTCCGGTTGGAGCGTCATTATCTCTTCCGCGATTTTTTGCGCCTCGTCTGCCTTGTGAGCCGCAATCTTGGTTGCGCCTAACGCCAGCAAAGCTTTTGCCTTTCCAGCGGGATCGGTCGCGGTTTGGAGATACTGACCGTACGCCTCTTCAGCTTCAGCAAATTTGCCAAGCCGTGTCTCGGTATCCCCGAGATAAAACCAGATATCGGGTTTAGTATTTCCCCGGTTATTGATCTTGGACAGGGCGGTCAGATATTTCTCAGCGCCGGCATAGTTTTTTTCATTGTAGAATTCGAGGCCGACGGTTTCGAGAATCTCGGCCGGGATGTTGCCGTCCGGTTTGGCAGCCAGGAACGCATCGAGCTCTTTCGTTAGGCCATTCCGATCGTGCAACGCAAAATGGGCGGAAATAATTCGAATGGTGGCGGCGTCATAGTATTTCTCTTTATCAAGCTGACGGGCGGCGTTTAAGGCGGTGATTGCCGTCTTGTAATCCTTCAAATCCAGGTTGGCCTTGCCAATGTAATACTGAGCCTGGGCTGCGGCCGCGCTCTTGGGGAACTCCTTCAACATTTGTCGAAACGTGTCGCTCATTCCTTTCGGGTTGCCTTGTTGCCCGAGGATCAGGGCTTTTTGCTGTAATGACGCTTCCCGTTCGCGCGCTTTCGGATATTTCGACAGAATCGTGTTCAAGTCGGCCACGGCGGCATCGTATTTCTTGTCCTGTTGATAGGCCAACGCCCGCTGGGCCAAGGCGGCGGGAGCCTGCGGATTGTCCGGAAACGCCTGGATGAAATAGGTGAACGCTTCGATGATCCGGGGGATATCTTTCAACTGCACAAAGCACCATCCAAGCTTGTAGGCGGCTTCGGCGCGCAGCTTTGAAGAAAGTTGAGACGCTCGCAGGTCGCCATACAACGGAGTGGCATCGGCATATTGCTGCTGTTGATAAAGCGCTTCAGCTTTAAGCAGCTTGGCCTGATCGGCCCGCTCGACCGATGGATTGGTGGCCAGAAACTGGTCGACCGCATCGAGCAACGCCGCCGGATCCGAGTTGTATATGTTGATCAGCCGCTGGTACTGCGCGTCCCTGGCTTCCTCCCGGCTCGGATATTTCGTTACCAGCTCATCATAGATTGCGTCTGCCTCTTTGGTGTGACCCAGTTGTCGCTCAGCGTTAGCGGCGAACAACATTGCTTCCGGACGCGCTTCCTCCGGCAGTTTCGCTTGCTCCTTTTTGTAGTCGGCTAACACCTGCGCGTACTGGCCGGTCTGATAGTTCAAACGCATCAACGCGACCACCGCGATCGCGCGGAATTTTCCTGACTCGGAATTTGATCGTGCCTTTTGCAGCAGCGAGGTCGCGTGTTCCACCATTCCTTTGTCGGTCTTGCCTTTCTCACCGGAAATAAGATCGATGGCGATGAGACCGCCCCGGACCTGCGCTTCCGCCTTCAAGACCGGTTTTTGCGCTTCGTTAGCCAGGGCGTCGTATTGCTTCAGAGCCTCAGTCTTCTTGCCCCGTGACAGCAGGATCGCTGCGGCCGCCAGCCGGGAATCTTCCCGGTATGGATTCGGATTCTTTGCTTCAGCTACCTGAAGGTAGATAGAACAGGCGTCATCTTTGCGATCCAGTGCTTCCAAACAACGCGCCTCGAAATAATGAGCCGACAGAGTAACCGCCGGTTCTTTGGCCTTGCCCGCAGCCCGATGAAACAGCGGAAGAGCTGAGCCGTAATTTTTCTCAAGGAAAGCCGTTTCGGCGAGGATGTAGGCGGCAGCGCCGGCGTATTCGCTATCCCCGTGATGATCGAGGACAGCCTGAAAATTCCTGCGCGCCTGAGCCTGGCGAT
>DATFCK010000613.1:0-4026 GCA_035253185.1 Chthoniobacterales bacterium
GTAAGGCAATCGAAGGCGCAGGACCGCGGCACGACCCGTCTTCGCAAAAAAGCGGCGCTCATTCGCCCGGGGACTGCGGCGTGATCAGTCGAGGCCGGTACTGGTGAGGCCAGAAAGTCAGTATCCGAGCAGCCTCTTTTCGCAACGATGCTGATTAGCTTTTTGATTTTTCACGGATGTAATGCGTTACCTGCTGTTCGAGGATGTCGAGGGGTAACGCGCCCTCCTTCAAAACGACGTCGTGAAACTCGCGCTGATCGAACTTCGGTCCGAGCGCCCGTTGCGCTTTCCCGCGGAGCTCCTGAATTTTGAGCATGCCGATCTTGTAGGCGCATGCCTGTCCGGGTGCGACGATGTAACGCTCGATCTCGGCGGTGACCTCTTTTTCGCCCATATTCGTTTTGCCGCGCATATAGGCGATTGCCTGTTCGCGAGTCCAGCGTTTGACGTGAATGCCAGTGTCTACGACCAAGCGAACCGCCCGAAACAATTCGGCATTTAACCGGCCCAAATCTCCAAATGGATCGCCCTCGTACCAACCGGCCTGTTTGGCCAGCCACTCACTATATAGTGCCCATCCCTCCATGTAGGCGGTGAAAGGTATTACTTTCCGGAACTGCGGTACGCCGGTCAGTTCTCGCGCGATGGACAATTGCCAGTGATGGCCCGGCACTCCTTCGTGGTAAGCCAAAGTAGGCATCGTCCATTTCGGATTTTCGTTCATATCGCGAAGGTTCGCGTAGAAGACGCCTGGACGAGTGCCATCCATGGCGCCCGGTTCGTAATACGCGCCGGATGAGGTTGCTTCCCGGAATGGTTCCACTCGACGGACTTCGCAGCTGCTCTGCGGTGCGCGCAGAAACAGGTTTGAACAACGCGCAGTGGCGACATCAATCAGCCGTTTGTATTCGGCCAGAGCCTGATCCCGGCCCGAATCATCGTTAGGGTAAAGAAACCTTGGATCCTGAGAGAGCCTGGCGATGGCTTCCCCAATCGGTTGGCCGCCAAAGCCGTTGGCATCGAGCAGGGCGCGCATCTCCGCTTCAATTCGCTCCACCTCCTTCAACCCGAGGGTGTGCACTTCATCGGGGTTGAGCGTGGTGGTCGTTTGCTGACGCAAAGCGTAGGCGTAAAAGGCATTGCCATCCGGCAGCTTCCATACCCCGTCATCAGTTGTCGTCTTGGGAAGAAGCGACTCGAAGTATTGAATCAGTCGTCGGTAGGCCGGATACACGGTGTCGTTAATGGCAGTCTCGACGCGCCGCTGATAATCGTCACGCTGGGTCTGGCTCAGCTTCGAAATCTTGGCGGCGCGGGTGCGAAAGGAAGTGGCCAGGACGTTTTCGGCCGCCGGTTGACTAACGAATCCGTTCATCTCAGTGAGGACCTTCTCGACCACGAACCGGGGCGGGATAATTGCCTTGTCTTCGCGCACTTTGAGGCTGTGCAGAAGCTGGTCGAACTTGGTGGAGAACGCCGCCAGCCGCATGAGGTAATAATCGCAGTCCCTGGCATCAAACAGCCGGTGGGTGTTCGCCATGAAGGAGGGCAACTCGTTCTGCACCCCGTGGAGTTGGTTAACGGGATAATTGTGAAACTGCCACTTCTCGCCTTCGACCTGATCGTTTACCCACCACTCCAGGATTTTTGTCGATAGGCGCTGAGACGCGGTTTGCCGTTCCAGCGGATACTGGCGCAATTGCTCGAGACCGCGTTTCCAGCGGTCGATTCGCGCCTGCTGATGGGCCGGCGATTCGTCGTTCAGCTTTGCGTTATGATTGGTGATGCCGAATTGCTCGGCGAATCCCAACCCGCTGAGAAGTTCGGGTTCGTTAAAAACTGTCTCAACGAACACCTTTTCATAAAAGAGATTAAGATTCCACGGCCGGAACCAGATCAGATTAGTTAGGAAAATCGCTCCGGCTATGAGAATGGCCACCACCGCGCCGAGCACGTATTTCAACAGCAGCTTAAACATCGAGGGGGGTATTGTAGCGGGATTCCGTTCTTTGGCAGCAACTCAGAAATTAAGCGTGGTGTTTCGCATTGAGCCTTATCTGAGCGGTTCCTGGTAGCGGCGATTGACCTCAATCACCATGGCCCCGCCAATCGTGTGGCGGTTCAGTGAACCGCCGCTACCGGGAAAAGAAGACTACGGGTGCGCGACGCCGGGTTTGCGTGCCGCAACTCTGATTGGTATATCGGATCAAATGTCGGAGCCGCATACTCACATTGATAAGCCCGAGCCCCGGTGGCAGGCTCTCCTGGCTTTTCTGGCGGTCGCAGCCATGTATATCGCCTTGCCGCGGAATTTGATCGTTGGTCCGGTATGGCTGCTGCCGACGCTCATCGTGCTGCTCTTGATTCCCACCGTCGTTAGTCATACTCACGGGCCGCGATCGCTGAATCGTGTTCTTGGCATCATCATTAGCGGGCTCACTACTTTGGCGCTGATCGCCTCAGTAGCACTGCTGGTACGGGCATTGCCGTCTCACCGGGAATCGCCCATGAAACTGCTTTTTTCCGGCGGGCTACTCTGGCTGACCAATGTGATTGTGTTCGCGCTCTGGTACTGGCGTCTCGACGGCGGGGGACCGACCCGGCGAGAGGAGAAGAAAAAATTCGGCAGCACCAGTTTTCTGTTTCCACAAATGCAGGTGCCGCACGACGAACGGGTTCAGTTTGCCTGTGCCCGCTGGCGCCCGATGTTCATCGACTACTTGTTTGTCGCCTTTACCCAAAGTTCCACTTTCGGCCCGACCGACGCGCCGCTGCTGGCCCGGTGGGCGAAGGTCTTGGCGATGATCCAGGTGTTTATCTCGCTTACGATCGTGATCCTGTTGATCTCGCGCGCGGTGGGTGTGCTTTAGCCAGAACTGTGGCTGTCGCCGGTCGGCGGGGGGGTCGAGCGGGTCCCGGGAGGGGGGGTGGTCCGAAACCGAAAATTTACACTCAAAAGATTGCGTCCGGAATTTCCGCGAATATAGTAAATGGATTCTGACCAGGTAACCCCAACAGAACTTCGCAGCCGGACGCAAAGGGGGTCAGACGTCCAGCTTCGAGCCTTAGCTCTATTATTCATGAATCATCTTAAATTGATGCCTATCCTTGCTGTTGTCCTGGCGATGACAGTATCCACTGCCTTTGCCAATCGCGGCTTCGGCAAAAGCCGATCCGGCCTGGGGCCGATCCTCAGCGAATTCGACAGCAACAAAGATGGCACCGTCTCGGCCGCCGAATTCGCAGCCGTCAAGATTGCACTTACCAACGAGGCCAAAAACGCCTTATTCAACAAATACGACACCAATCACGACAGCGTGATTACCACCGATGAGGCCATGGCGTTGTTCGGCATCGTTGCCGGCGATTGGCTGGAGGATTTGGTGGCGAAGTTTGACCGCAATCACGACGGAGCGCTTAGCAAGGCGGACTTTGGCTTCGTGCCGCCTTTTTTCACCGATCTGTTGAAGCAATTCGACACTAACGGCGATGACGCACTATCGGCAGCCGAGCTACAGGCGGCTGTCCGCGGCAAATCGGATGACCGCTTGGAAACGTTGCTCGACCAATATGACGCCAATGATGATGGCGCCATCTCGATGGCCGAAGCTTTGGACGCAATCGAAGACACCGTCGATGACAAATTGGACGCCCTTCTGGCGCGCTACGATCTGAATCACGACGGCGCGATTACCAGCGAAGAAGTGCAGAAGGTTGATCGCCCGAAAAAGCGAAAGCATCGCTAATTCTTTAAGAGAGCCGATAACGCGGGGCGGCGAGCGAACGTTCGCCGCCCCGTTTTTTTTAGCCAGGTGCAGCCGGTGCGGTGGCGATCTGTTCGCCGACGGATCGGGCTTCGGACAGGCAGCAGCGGGCCAGCATGGCCGCAGTTAGGTCACGGGTAGGTGAGCCGGTAAAATCGCCTGTCGAGTCCGACCGTTCCGGCGTCGTCATGTTGAAACATGCCATTCGCATCAGATGTCAGCGAGACCGGGTTGCCAAACGTGGTCGTCATGTTAGGCGCGA